>JASFOC010000008.1:0-16368 GCA_050116715.1 Gammaproteobacteria bacterium | reverse complement strand
CAGTTCGCCCATTACCTGGCAAGGACCTGGGAAAGGGAAAACAACCTGCCGGGCGTCGAGGTGCGCGTGCTGAGTGCGGTGTCGCTGAATGGCCGGCCGCCGGCCCCGCTTGTGGACCCGGCCAGGAATCTTGCCGTCGAACCACGGAACCTGCGTCCAGCGGACTGGATTCTGCCGCTGACCGAACCTTTGCCTGCAATCACCTTCAGGCGCCTGATTGACTGACACTCGCCGGCGTCGATCCTGCGTGCAAATTATCGTGCCGAAGGGCGCTGCCTGCAGTTCTCCACTTGTGTCGCCTGGCAGCAGCGTAGCGGAAGCCGCGGAAATCACCCGAACCCGGGCTACGGCCTGTGGGCCTTCAGTCTGGCTGCCCGGCGCATGTCGCTGTGTTCGCGGGCATTGACGATCTGCAGTTCGCCCGGGGAGATGTGGGGATGCCGACAGCCTGGCAGCAGCTGTGGCAAACGGTATACCCTCAGTACCTGGTTGCCAGCCAGTTACCGGCGGGAGGCTGTTGCGGCTGGCGGGAGAACTCCGCCAGCCGCATAGCCGTGGTGACTATTCCTTGATTTCGATGCTGGCCGAGTTCTTCAGTTCCTCGACATGCTGTTGCAGCTGCTGGTTGGCAAGCAGCATCTTCAGGCGGTCCTTGACATCCTCGAACGGTGGCGGGGTGCTTTCGCGGGTATCGTCCAGAATGATGACGTGCCAGCCAAACTGGGTCTGCACCGGCTCCTTGGTGTACTCACCCTTTTCCAGTTTTGCTGCCGCTTCGGAAAACGGTGCGACCATCTGGCCGGCGCCAAACCAGCCCAGCTTGCCGCCGCTGCTGGCCGAAGGCCCGGTGGATTTTTCCTTGGCCAGTTCGGAGAAATCCTTGCCCTCGTCGAGCTGCGCGATGACAGCCCTGGCGTCTTCCTCGTTTTCAAGCAGGATGTGACGGGCATTGTATTCCTTGCCCGGCTTGCCGATCTGGGCATCGTACAGTTCCTGAGCCGCTTCATCGCTGATCGGGTTGTTGTTCATGAAGTCCTTGATGGCTGCCCCTGCAAGTGCGGTGCGCTCCTGCTGGTCCAGCGCGGCGATGACCACCGGCTGCAGGTTGAGTCCCTTGCTTATACTTTCCTGGCGCATCAGCTCCAGCGCGATAAGCTCGTTCAGCACGGCCTCCTGGTCGCCGGCTTCCTGGTTTGCACCCTGGCTTTTGCGTTGCGCAGAATAGACATCAAGCGCGGACTGGGTCAGCGGTGTGCCGTTGACGGTGGCGATGACTACACCTTCGACGACCGGTGCGGCAGCCACAGGTGCGGTGGCATCTGTCTGTCCGGTGGAGGGCAGCTTGTCACAGCCGGCGACCAGGGCCAGCGTGGCGAGTAACGGTAAGGCATGGCGATAGTTCATAAAGTATTACCTTTCTGGGTTTGTGGATTGGAATTCACCAGGCGTCGCGGCCTGGATGCTGAGAGCATGGATGTCGCGCTGCATCATATCACCAAGGGCCTCATAGACCAGTCGGTGCCGCTGGATGAGGGGTTTGTCCTGAAACGCGGCTGCGACAATTTGCACAATGAAGTGTCCACCGCCGCTGGCGGCACCCGCATGTCCGGCATGCTTCGCGCTTTCGTCGATGATCTCCAGCGATTCAGGCTGCAGGGTCTGTGTCAGGCGGTCACGGATCCGGTCAATGCGTTCATCTGTCATGTGAGGGGAATACCTTCTTGAAGGGTTTGACGGTGACCTGCGCATACACCCCGGCGGCGACGTAGGGGTCGGTTTCTGCCCAGGCCTGCGCATCTTCGAGCGAGGCAAATTCCGCGACCACCAGGCTGCCGCTGAAGCCGGCCGGGCCCGGGTCGGGGCTGTCGATGGCAGGATGTGGCCCGGCAAGCACCAGGCGCCCGGCGTCCTGCAGTTGCTCGAGTCTGGCAAGGTGAGCGGGGCGTGCCGCTAGCCGGTCGGCGAGACTGCCTGGGCGGTCCTCGCTGATGACGGCATACAGCATTATTCGCCGCCCTCTGCGGATACCATGTAGCGGCTGAGATAGAACGCCTGGGCGAACACGAATATCAGCGTCAGGCCCATCATGCCGAACAGTTTGAAATTCACCCAGGTGTCTTCGCTGAAGTTGAAGGCGACATACAGGTTGAGCAGTCCCATCAATACAAAGAACAGCGTCCATGCCCAGTTGAGGCGGGCCCAGACCGGTGATGGCGCCGTGATGGCGTGCCCCATCATGCGTTCGACGAGGGTCTTCTTGCCGATGAACTGGCTGCCGAGGAAGGTGACGCCAAACAGCCAGTTGACGACGGTTGGCTTCCACTTGATGAACATCGGATCGTGCAAGGCGAGGGTGAGGCCGCCGAACACCACCAGGATGCCCAGCGTGACCAGGTGCATCTTTTCGAACTTGCGATGCTTCAGCCAGTAGGCCCCGGTCTGCACGAAGGCAGCGCCGATGGCCACGGCCGTGGCCACGTAAATGTCGTACAGCTTGTACGCCAGAAAGAACAGCAGTATCGGGAAAAGATCAAAGAGAAACTTCATCGCGAATTCATAATTGTTTTGGGTAAGCCAGCCAATTCAGTAGCTTGCAGGTGTCGCATCATAGTCTTTTTGGCGGGCGGTTGAAAGCATCCGCACGGTTGTGCCAGCCGGGGATCTGGCAGGACACGGAAAAGAGACTGCGTGCACTGCAGGTTTGTTCCCGGTGAGCCCGCATTTTAAAGTTGCCAGCGAGTCATCCGGCAAGTTCCCGGCATGCATCCGCTCCCTGCTAAATGGCCACGGAATGCATGGAAAAACCCGGAAAAGTTTCTCACGGGTTTAGTTTCTTTCCGTGTTTTTCCGTGGATGCCGTGGCGATGATCGTTGCAATCTAGTGCAGGGCACGGTTGACTGTCCACTGGCGATGGTATTTCTCCATGACCTTGCGCACATGCTCAGGGTAATCCAGCGCGTCCATCTGCTGCATGCCCTCGGTGAAAAAGCGCGGGGCATCTTCCGGGAGCTTTGCGGTCAGCACGGCAAAGGCCTGTTCCATGAGTTCCGGATTGTGGCTGCGCGTGGCGATAATACTCTGGTTCAGGAGCAGCACCCGCCAGGGACGCCCCGGGTTCACTCTCTCCAGATCCTGGCTGATCATGGGAGAAACGGCCGCCACGATACGGCTGATGACATGACTGAGAGCCTCCAGCCTGGCGGGTTCCCGCAGGTTGTTGGCCAGCAGTGCCAGCGCATCCACCACCGGTTCGAGGGTGTCGATGCGTCCACCGTGATCGGCAACCCACAGGGCAATGTTGATACAGACAAGGGCGAGCGGTTCCTGGCGATCGTCCAGCCCGGCATTTGTGGCCAGGGCTGCCAGTGCCTCCTGCAGGCGCAGGGCGTATTCCCCGATCTCGGTGATATCAGCGCTGTCGCTCATCCGGTCTGCCTGCGCATCGGACTCGATGCGTGCCATCACGTTCAGCAGTTGCCGGAATGCCTCGACCAGCGAGGATGAGTCATGCGCACCCCGGGCCGCCTGGGCGCCGGCGGACGCCTCGATACAGGCCGGTAGCAATGAATCCAGCAGGGACTGCAGGTCCGCCGGACTGCCTGTCGGTATTTCCATGGTGCGCTGCTCCGGGAAAAACAAGGCGGAATATGTTACCGCTTTCAGGGCATGCCCGCGAGCGCTGAAACCCTGATGATCATGCGTATAAGCCCCGCGGGGGCGACGGGCTGCTGTAGAATAGCCGGCATGTCCCCGCGTTATGATCTGCACAGTCACTCGCTGGCGTCGGATGGCACCCTGTCACCGGCAGCGCTGGTGGCCGCGGCCCACACCGCGGCAGTGGACGTGCTGGCACTGACCGACCATGACACCATGGCAGGCATCGCGGCGGCAACGGATTGTGCCCGGCCGCTGGGCATGCAGCTGGTGCCGGGCGTGGAAATCTCGGTCAGCTGGCGTTCCCAGACCGTGCATGTGCTTGGCCTGGGGGTCGACCCGGACTGCGAGACCCTGCTGGCCGGGCTGGCGGGGCTGCGCGCATTCCGTGACTGGCGTGCCGAGGAAATCGGACGCCGGCTGGCCCGCGCCGGTATCGGCGGCTGCTATGAGGGCGCGCGACAGCTGGCGCAGGGGAGTATCGTCAGCCGCACCCATTTTGCGCACCACCTCGTTGCCAGGGGGCACGCCGCCTCGGTGCGGGACGTGTTCAAGCGGTTCCTGGTGAACAACAAGCCCGGTTACGTTGCCGGTCAGTGGGCTGATCTGGAAGCGGCCATGTCCTGGATTGCCGCGGCAGGCGGAATGGCTGTTATTGCCCACCCGGCCCGCTACAATATGACGGCCAGCAAGCTGCGTCGCCTGGTCGGTGAATTCCGGGAGTGCGGCGGGGCCGGACTGGAGGTCGTGTCCGGCAGCCACACGCGCGACAATACCATCGCCATGGCGGCACTGTGTCGCAACGAGGGTATGCTGGCTTCGACCGGCTCGGACTACCATGGTCCGGAAAACCCGTGGGTGAGGCTGGGTGAACTGGCGGCGTTGCCTGCCGGTTGCCGTGCCGTATGGGAGAGTGAGCACTGGCTCAATCCGGCAGCTTGCAGGCAAGCTATCAGCAACCAGGCACGAGGTACGCGCATTAGACAAGCAGACTGATTTGGAGGAATATCGTCCGCCGTGTGCACCACGGCTGCCTCCCCGTCCTTCACCTGAACCTGTCGATTCGCCCTGCACCCATGAGCCAGTATTTCCAGATTCATCCGGTCAACCCGCAGCTGCGCCTGATTCACCAGGCCGTGGAGATCCTCCGCAACGAGGGCGTGATCGTGTACCCCACCGATTCCAGCTACGCGCTGGCCTGCCATGTTGGCGACAAGCGCGGCATGGAACGCATTCGCCGCATTCGCAAGCTGGACAGTCGCCACAATTTCACCCTGGTGTGCCGCGACCTCTCGGAGATTGCCACCTACGCCAGGGTGGACAACGGTGCCTACCGCCTGCTGAAGTCGCTGACGCCGGGTCCGTATACCTTTGTCCTGCGCGCCACCCACGAGGTGCCGCGGCGCCTGCAGAACCCGAAACGCAAGACCATCGGTATCCGGGTTCCCGACCACCCGATCGCGCACGCACTGCTGACGGAGCTGGGGGAGCCGCTGATGAGTTCCACGCTGATACTGCCGGGGCGGGACATACCCGAAACCGATGCAGTGGCTATCCGGGAGCGACTCGAACACGATGTGGACCTGGTCATCGATGGCGGGAATTGCGGTTTCGAACCGACCACGGTGATCGATATGAGCGATTCCGCGCCTGTGCTGCTGCGGCAGGGCTGCGGCAGTGTCGAGGGTTTTCTCTAGCGTGAAAACAATCGCCACAGGGGTATAATCCGCCGATGCTTGATCTCAGCCTGGTACAGAAAATTGCCGTCTGGGTGGTCCCGGTACTGCTGGCGATCACGGTGCACGAGGTTTCGCACGGCTGGGTGGCGAGCCTGCTGGGCGACAAGACCGCGTTCATGCTGGGCAGGCTGACGCTGAACCCGCTGAAGCATGTTGATCCTGTCGGCACCATCCTGATTCCGGGGCTGCTGCTGCTCCTGCAGACCGGTTTTATCTTCGGGTATGCCAAGCCCGTGCCCGTCACCTGGCAGAACCTGCGCAATCCGAAGCGCGACATGGCACTGGTCGCGGTCGCCGGGCCGGCGTCAAACCTCCTTATGGCCATCATCTGGGCACTGTTGATACGTCTCGGTCTGCTGCTCGGAGACCAGGGCCTGGCGCTGATCTACATGGGCATTGCCGGTATTTCCATCAACACCATCCTCATGGTGCTGAACCTGCTGCCGCTGCCGCCGCTGGACGGGGGACGCGTGCTCACGGGCCTGCTGCCGGGGCCCTGGGCATATCGCCTCAGCCGTATCGAGCCGTACGGATTTTTCATCCTGATCGCGTTACTGGTCACGGGCCTGCTGGGCCTGATCCTGTGGCCGCTGATCAGCCTCGTCATGACCCTGCTGGTGCCGGTATCCGGCTTGCCCGCACAGCAATTCCAGTTGCTGCTGCTGGCCCTGATGGGGCGATAGGAGATCGTTTTGGGTAGCATGCCGACTCACAGCCGGGTTCTCTCCGGGATGCGGCCGACAGGGCAGTTGCACCTCGGCCACTATCATGGTGTGCTCAAGAACTGGGTGGCACTGCAGCTGGAATACGACTGCTTTTTCTTCGTCGCGGACTGGCACGCCCTGACGACACATTACGAAGACTCGCATATCATCGCCGACAGCGTCTGGGACATGGTGATCGACTGGCTTGCCGCCGGCGTCGACCCGGGCAAGGCCAGCCTGTTTATCCAGTCACAGGTTCCGGAGCACGCGGAACTGCACCTGCTGCTTTCCATGGTCACGCCGCTGGGCTGGCTGGAACGGGTGCCAAGCTTCAAGGACCAGCAGGAGAAATTGCGGGAGCGTGATCTCGCGACCTACGGATTCCTCGGCTACCCGCTGCTGCAAAGCGCCGACATCCTGATCTATGGCGCGGACAAGGTGCCGGTCGGTGAGGACCAGGTGGCCCATGTCGAGCTGACCCGCGAGGTGGCGCGCCGTTTCAACCACATCTACGGGCGCGAGCCCGGCTTCGAGGAGGCCGCCGAAGCCGCCATAAAGAAGATGGGCAAGAAGACTGCCCGCCTGTTCCGGGAACTGCTGAAACGCTACCAGGAACAGGGGGACCACGAGGCCGTGCCCGTGGCGCATGCCCTGCTGGCGGAACAGCAGAACCTGGCCCTGAAGGACCGGGAACGTCTGCTGGGATACCTGGAGGGCAGCGGCCGCATGATCCTGCGGGAGCCCGAAGCGCTGTTGACACCGGCCTCGAAGATGCCCGGCCTCGACGGTCAGAAGATGTCCAAGTCCTACAAAAACACCATCAGCCTGCGCGAGAGCCCGGATGCGGTGAGCGAGAAGCTGCGCACGATGCCCACCGACCCCGCGCGGGTGCGGCGCACCGACCCCGGCAACCCGGACATCTGCCCGGTGTGGCAGCTGCACGAGGTCTATTCCACCGCCGGGGTGAAGGACTGGGTGCGCAGTGGCTGTACCTCTGCCGGCATCGGCTGCCTGGATTGCAAGCAGCCAATCATCGACAGCATCCTGGCGGAACTCGAACCGCTGCAGGCACGCGCACAGGAATTCCAGCAGAACCCGGCCCGGGTTCGCACCATCCTCAGTCAAGGCACCGAGGCGGCGCGGGAAGTGGCGCGGGAAACACTGGAAGAGGTCCGCCGGGTGATGGGCCTGGGTTACGCCTGAGCCACTTGCGGAAATCTCACCAAACCGACGACATCCCGTTGAAAATGGGTTAGTATCGCCCGGACGATGCGAGTCGTCCCCGGGATGCGACGCAGTCACCACGTACCAGGGAGTTACATGAGCGAAAACCAGAGTTGCGAAGTCTCGCAGGATATCCGGCACCAGGAAGAACTCCCCCTCGCCGTCGTTCGTGGCAGGGCCCTCGAATCACTCCCCAAAGATCTCTACATCCCGCCGCAGGCGCTGGAGGTTATCCTCGAGTCGTTTGAAGGGCCGCTGGACCTGCTGCTGTACCTGATCCGCAAGGAGAACCTCGATATCGTCGACATCCCGATTGCCGACGTTACCCGCCAGTATGTCGAATACATCGAGCTGATGCAGGAGATGCAGCTGGAGCTGGCGGGCGAGTACCTGGTCATGTCGGCGCTGCTGGCGGAGATCAAGTCCCGCATGCTGCTGCCGCGGCCGCCTTCGGCCGAGGAGGGCGAGGAAGAGGATCCGCGTGCCGAACTGATACGCCGCCTGCAGGAATACGAGCGCTACAAGCAGGCCGCCGAGGATGTGGATGCCCTGCCACGGCTGGGCCGCGATGTCTTCCAGGCAGAAGCCGAAGGCCCCGAACAGAAGATTATCAGGCTGCCGCCGGAGGTGGACCTGAAAGACCTGGTTGCGGCCTTCCAGCAGGTGATGCAGCGCGCATCCATGTATGCCCATCACCATGTGCAAATGGAATCCCTGTCGGTGCGCGAGCGCATGTCCAGCATTCTCGCCAGGGTGAGTCCGGAGGGTTTTACCGCGTTCAGCGACCTGTTCACGGTTACCGAGGGGCGCATGGGCGTGGTGGTGTCCTTCCTTGCCGTGCTGGAACTGATGAAGGAATCACTCATCGAATTGACGCAATCGGAGCCCTTTGCCCCGATTCATGTAAAAGCCGCGACGCGCATCGAGGAAGCCCGGGCGCCGGTGCAGGAAGAACCACTCGCGGAACAGGCAACTGCCTGAGCAGGATATTCCAATGGAAACCGAACAATTGAAAAAGATCATCGAGGCGATCCTGCTGGCTGCAGGGCGTCCGCTGTCCCTCGACCAGCTGCTTGCCATGTTCGAGGAGCAGGAGAAGCCGGAACGCCAGCAGGTGCGCGAGGCCGTCGCGGCGCTGCAGCAGGATTATGCCGATCGCGGCATCGATCTTGTCGAGGTCGGCAGCGGCTTCCGGATACAGGTGCGCGCCAGCATGCAACCCTGGGTTTCGCGCCTGTGGGAGGAAAAACCGGCTCGTTATTCGCGTGCCCTGCTGGAGACCCTGGCACTGATCGCCTATCGTCAGCCGATCACGCGTGGCGAGATCGAGGAAGTCCGCGGTGTCAGTGTCAGCAGCAATATCATCAAGACCCTGCAGGAACGCGAGTGGATCCACGTCGTCGGTCACCGCGAGGTGCCCGGTCGTCCCGCGATGTACGGGACGACCCGGCAGTTCCTGGATTATTTCAGCCTGAAAACACTGGATGAGCTGCCCTCGCTGGCAGAGTTGCGTGACCTCAACGAGATTGGCCGCGAGCTGGAACTCGACCTGGCGGATATCCCCGGCCTGCAGGTAGAAGACGCTGATGCCATGGAGGAACCGGCAGAGGCGGCTGCAGACGACAGCGAGGAATCGCCGCCACGGGCTGAAGCAGCTGCCGGCGAGACCGGCGCCACCATTCACTAGCGCCCCGCTTCCCGTGACGGACATCCTGCGGCTTGCCTGCACGCGATCACTGCACCAGACCGCCGGCCGCGGCAGCTGACAGGACGCATCCCATGGCCGAGCGCCTGCAAAAATTCCTGGCACAGGCCGGCTACGGTTCGCGTCGCGAGATCGAGAACTGGATCCGCGAGGGCAGGATCAGTGTCAACGAGAAACCTGCGGAACTGGGTGTCAGCGTCACCGCGGAAGATCGCATCCGGGTCGACGGCCGGCTGGTTGCCGCTGCCAGCCAGACACCGCGTCCGCCGCGAACCATGGCCTACCATAAACCGGCGGGGGAGCTGACCACCCGCAAGGATGCCGCGGGACGTCCGACGGTCTTTGACAATCTGCCGAAGCTGCGCAGTGGACGCTGGATTAGCGTTGGCCGGCTGGATTTCAATACTGCAGGCCTGCTGCTGGTCACCACCGACGGCGAGCTGGCACATCGCCTGATGCACCCTTCCTGGGAGATCGAGCGGGAATACGCGGTGCGCGTCCTCGGCGAGGTGGACGAGGCCATTCTGCAGCAACTGCAGGAAGGCGTCATGCTGGAGGATGGCCTGGCCGCGTTTGGCTCCATCAAGGATGCCGGCGGTCAGGGGATCAATCACTGGTATCACGTGACCGTCAGGGAGGGTCGCAACCGCGAGGTGCGGCGCCTGTGGGAGTCCCAGGGCTTGCAGGTCAGCCGCCTGATCCGGATCCGCTTCGGCCCGGTCAGCCTGCAGCGCAGCCTGCGGGCCGGGCACTTCCAGGACCTGACAGCGGAAGAACTGGCGGCGCTGTATGCGGCGGTGAAACTGCCTGTGCCGGCGGCGCCGCCGCGGCGGGGCAGGGCGGAGGCCAGGCACGGCCGGCGCCGGCGCTAGCCTTTCTGCCGTGGTGAAAATCGACCGTCGCCGACTGTCGCCACTGTTTGCCACGCTGTTGCGCACCTGGGGACCCCAGCACTGGTGGCCCGGCGAAACCCCGTTTGAAGTCATGGTGGGCGCGGTGCTGACCCAGAACACCGCCTGGACCAATGTCGAGAAGGCGATCGCGAACCTGGTGGCGCGCGACTGGCTCGATGCCGACAGGATTGCCGGCCTGCGACAGCGGGACCTGGCGCGGTGTCTGAAGCCTTCCGGCTATTTCAACATCAAGGCGCAGCGCCTGCAGGCATTCTGTCGCTGGTACCGGCAGGCGGGCGGCTACGCGGTGCTCGCACAGCTGCCAACGGCGGAATTGCGCGAGGCGCTGCTGGCAGTGAAAGGTATCGGGCCGGAGACCGCCGATGACATGCTGCTGTATGCCTTTGAGCGGCCGGTTTTCGTGATCGATGCCTATACCCGCCGCTTGTTTTCCCGCTTCGGCCTGTGCGTTGGCGATGAACCCTACGAGCAGTTGCGCGGTGCCGTCGAGACAGCATTGGGTGCCGACGTCGATGCGTTCAATGAACTGCATGCCCTGATCGTGCGTCATGCCAAGGAAGTCTGCAGGGTAAAGCCACGCTGCTTCGACTGTGTCCTTGCCAGGCGCTGCCCGGCGGCATGCGCCGCCCGCGGCTGATACCCTTCGGGGTGCCGGGTTTGCCTGCCTTTCCCGCCGACTCTGCTAAGATCAGGCAGTGAGACGATAAACCGGACACGAGGGTGAAACGCATGTTGCACAGGATCGCCTGTTATCTGCTGGCAATGCCCCTGCTGCTGTTGCTGGATGCTGCACAGGCGGAGCAGGAGGCCCCGCCGGTCGGGCTGGAGGCCGGCATGGTGAATCCCGGCTATCAGGAAAAGCCGGACTGGTTCGTCAACTCGTTCCTGGACATCCGTGAAGACGTCAGCGAGGCGGCAGCCTCTGGCAGGCGCGTGCTGCTGTATTTCTACCAGGACGGTTGTCCCTACTGCAAGAAGCTGCTGGACACCAACCTTGCCCTGAAGGATACCGAGTCCATGATGCGCGAGCATTTCGCGGTCATCGCCATCAACATGTGGGGCGACCGCGAGGTCACCGGCTTCGACGGCAGCTTGACCACGGAGAAGGCCTTCGCGAAATCGCTGCGGGTCATGTTCACGCCAACGCTGCTGTTTCTCGACGAGGCAGGTAACGTGGTGCTGCGCGTGAACGGTTACTATCCGCCGCACAAGTTCAATGCGGCACTGGAATACGCGGCCGGCCATGACGGCAAGGACCCGGATTTCAGGAGCTGGCTTGCCGCACAGGCACCGGCGCCCGCCAGCGGAGTACTGCACCGCGACCCGGCCTGGCTGTCACCGGAAGCAGACCTGGCCGTGCGTTCCGGCGGGCGTCCGCTGCTGGTGATGTTCGAGCAGCAGGACTGCGCGCCCTGCGATGAACTGCACCTGGATATTCTCAAGCGCCCGGAAAGTCGCGAGCAACTGGCGCGGTTTGACGTTGTGCTGCTCGATATGTGGTCGCAGGCGCCGGTGGCCCGGCCGGACGGCAGGCGCAGCAGCGTGGCCGGGTGGGCGCGGGAACTGAACCTGCAGTATGCGCCGTCGCTGGTTTTCTTCGATGCCTCAGGCAGGGAGGTGTTTCGCACCGAGGCCTGGCTCAGGTCCTTCCATATCCAGTCCGCCATGGATTACGTCGCCTCGGGGAGCTACCTTGAACAGCCCGCTTTCCAGCGCTACCTGAGTGCGCGTGCCGATGCCCTGGAAGCGCAGGGGATCCATGTCGACCTGCTGGATTGAGCCGGCAGTGTGTCGCCCGGATGCAGTGCACGACTGCAGGGATGCAGGAGGTAGAGTAACGCAGGAGCAGTTACCGAGCGGCATCCGGGAAAATCAGCTCCAGTCCCGGATTTCAGCCTGACGACCGCAACCGGGCGACTCGCTGATCCCAACCTGTGCACCTGCGTTACAGCAGCGCGGCGACACTCAACTGCTGTCCGGTGATGCCCTTGCTGTCCGGGCCGAGCAGAAACAGGAACGGCTTGACGACGTCCGCCGGACGCGGCAGGGCGTCGCGATCTTCATAGGGATAGGCCATGAGCCGCAGCCCGGTGCGCACCGGGCCCGGGTCCAGGCTGTTGACCCGTACGGGGGTATTCGCCTCGAGTTCATCCGCCAGAATTTGCATGAAGCCTTCCGTGCCCGCCTTGGAAACGGCATAGGCACCCCAGTAGGCCTTGCCGTGACGACCCGTGGCGTCCGCCGTGAAGACGATGGAGGCATCCTGACTCTGCAGCAGCAGGTCAAGACAGGCCAGTGTCAGCAGGTAGGGCGCGTTGAGATTGATCTGCAGGGTATCGAACCAGAGTTCGTGCTCGAAATTGGCGAACGGCACCAGGGCGCCGAGGTGTGCCGCGTTGTGTACCAGTCCGTCGAGGTGTCCGAATTCCTTTGCAATGGTTGCGGCCAGCGTGGTGTAGTCATCCGGCATGGCACCTTTCAGGTCCAGGGGGTACAGCGCGGGTTCGGGATGGCCTGCGGCCGTGATTTCATCGTAGGCCACTTCCAGGGCGCGCACGTCGCGATCCAGCAGGATGACGCTGGCGCCGTGTGCGGCACAGGCACCGGCAAGGGCGCGGCCGATGCCGTTGGCGGCGCCGGTGATGAGGATGACCCGGTCGTGCAGCAGTTCGGGTGCGGGTTGCCAGTCATGCAGGGTGTCGGGGATGTGGTTCATGGCGGCGGATTATACCCGTGTTTGCGGGCCGGAACCCGGGAAATACACCTGCCGGATACTGTGATGCTGCAGCCGCACCGCGCTTGCGTCACTCAACATGGATGCCCTGGCAAGGGTTTCCGGCTGCAACGGTGATGTTGTGGCACAATACCGGGACCGCACAAGACAGGCTGGACAATGCTTGAAAATATACCCCTGTTCTCGGACCTGGACGACGCCGAGCTGGAATTCCTCTCCAGGCGTGCCGTGACGCGGAACTTCCCGCGCAACGCGGTTTTTATCACCGAGGGGGATTACAGCGATTCCCTCTACTGCATCCTGTCCGGGCGGGTCAAGGTCTACCTGAATGACGACGAGGGCAAGGAAGTGATCCTGAACGTGCAGGGGCCGGGTGAGTATTTCGGGGAACTGGCCCTGCTGGATTCCGGGCCGCGCTCGGCCTCGGTCATGGCGCTGGAGAAGTGCCGGCTGTCGGTGATTTCAAAGGCAGATTTCGAGGAGTTTCTGGACAAGCATGCAACGGCGCAAAGGAAGATCATGCTCGGCATGGTCAAGCGGCTGCGGGCGCTGACCGAGAACGTGCGCACCCTGGCGCTGCTGGATGTCTACGGCCGGGTGGCGCGGGTGCTGTTGCAGCTGTCCCGGCCGGTCGGTGACGTGCTGGTGATCAATGAGGAGCTGCGCCAGCAGGATATCGCCAACCGCGTCGGTTCCTCGCGCGAGATGGTGAGCCGCGTCATGAAGGACCTGCGCGAGGGCGGTTATATCGAGATCGACGAAAACCGCCACATCGTCATCAAGGAGCGGCTGCCGGCGGGGTGGTAGCCGGCGTCAGTGCCGCACGGTTTGCCCGAAACTGCGCTTGTGGTTCGTTCCTGCAGAAGGCCTGCAGGGAAGTTATTGGTGCCAGGGGTTAGAAACAAACCCACTGGCCATTGAACCAGAAACAGAGGTGTCCCGGGCTGTGTTTGGTCGCGGCCATGACGATGATGTCCGAATGAGGTGGTGTGGGTGCCTCGGGTGGCTTGCCCGTGTCACCGCCGCCGATTTTTTCAATGCCCACGATCTTGCCCGTGGGGTCCATCTGGAATTCAATCTGGAACTTGATTGTTCCGCTCATCATTGCTTCCTCCCGGGTTGTTTATGCAAGGCGATTCACTATCGGTCCGTGTGATGCTGTTTTCCAGTGCGCTCAGAATGCCAGGGTGACGCGCCCGTATACGAGCCGTTCCGGGTAGACCCGCGGGTTGAAGGGGTCAGTATCGACGTAGTTGAACGATTCGTCGAACAGGTTGCTGACGCCGACGCTGACCAGGCCGCGGCGTTTCGGCAGGCGATAGCCGAGCGCGGTATCCACGACCCAGAAATTGTCGTCCAGGGTCGTGGTCCCCTGGTTAAGGAGCGAGACGCCGGGGCCGCTGGCGAAATCCCCCTCCTGGTCGAAATAGGTCGCTGTCAGGCTGGCGATGTAGCCTTTCGGGTGAAAATAGTTGACGGACAGCGGTACCTTGTTGGTGCGAATCCGTTTCGCCAGGATTTCCCCGGTGAATTCCGAATCGCGGCTGAAGCGCTCATACAGGTATTCCATGCTCGCCGCGAGCCTGTCATGCGGCGTCCAGTACAGGTAGGCGCGCCCCATGCGTTCCTCCCAGTCTGTCGTGTTGAAATCGCCCTGGACCTGGTACGGCACGTCCAGGTCGCGCTGCGAATATTCCACGCCGGCGGACAGGTTGGCCGAGAAATCGTGATCCAGCCCGACGCCGTAGCGTTTTTCCACGGTGCCGGTTGCGTCATCGTAGAACTGGTTGAAGCCGGCCACCTGGGTCGGTTCGATGGTCTGGTTGGAGATCAGGCTGCGTTTCACGGCGCGAAACGCGGCGGCACGCAGCGTGGTGTCCGGGGTTAGATCCCAGCTGATGCCCAGCTTCGGATTGAACTTGTCAAGATCAAGATTTGATCCGGAGTCTGGAGTCGGGAAGCCATTCACGGTGTTGCTGGTGTCGTTATCGAGGTCCAGGTCGTCATAGCTTGCGCCGAGTGTCAGTGTCACGTCATTCCCGTAGGGCAGGTAGGCATACACATAGGCATTGCGATGCCGGCTGTGCTGGTCCGTATGGGACAGGATGCTTGCAGGGATCATAGTGACAGGTGGTGGCGCCGGTGTGGTGAGCAGGCTCGCTTTCAGCGTGGAGTCTGCGTCGAAGTAGCCCGCGCCGCTGACCAGGCGCAGCGACTCACCGCGATAGAGGTGCTGCAGCTCGAGGGTATACCCGTCTGTCGGGCCTTTCAGCTTGACCGTGGTCACGTAAGCATCAAAGGGCGGGGGTAAGGGCAGGGTAAAGGGTGTATCGGATTTCTGGCTTTCGTCGGCGTCCTGCCAGACCAGGGAGGCGATGATTTCCGAGCCGGGTGAGAACAGGTGATGCAGGCCGAGACGGGCGGAGTCGGTATCAATCGAATTGCGCTGGGTCGGCAGGAAGTTGTCAGGGTCGAAGCGCTGTAACAGATCACCGGTCTCGCTTTCCCGGTGCCGCAACTCGGCCTGGAGGCTGGTTTTATAGCTAAGGGCACCCTGCACGAACAGGTTGTAGACGTCCTCGTCCTGATCGTTGTTGTCGCGGTAGCCGTCGCTCTCGTAGTGGAACTGGCCCGCGCTCCAGGACCAGTTGTTGTAAACGCCGCTCTGGATCAGGTCATTACCCCGGGTGTCGTTGCCGCCGACGACGGCGTCGGCCTGCAGGGCGAGGCGGTTGCGCGTGAACAGCGGGTTGAACTCCAGGTAAGACGCATCCGAGGGCCCGGCGTTATCGAGGATGAGTATGTCGGTCTCGGCCAGCTGCGGCTGTACCGGTGTCAGGTTGAGGGGCTGCAGCAGCTGCGACTGCAGCAGTTCGCTGACACGGGCGATCTGGTGGCGCGGCTGGGAGGAATAACTGTCTGCCAGCAGACGATGGGCAGAAAAATTCGTGGGGTCGGTATTGACCGACTGCCAGCCTTCCACCAGGGCACGTTGTTCGAAACCGAGGTTGCGGTAGATCCGGGCAATGCTGGCGCTGCGTGTGGCCAGGTCGGAATCCAGCTCCAGGCGTGAACGGTAAACCGCGCGATTGTCATTCAGTTTTCTGGAGGTCTGCAGGTCATGCAGGGCCTCGACGGGACGGTTCTCCGTTTGCTTGCGGATCGCGTCATAGAACCACGGTGTCGGATCGTTGGGGTCGAGTTCCCGTGCCATCCGGTACTGGGTCCCTGCCAGCCGGTCACGCTTTTCCTCGTAATAGGCCTTGCCCATGTAGCTGCGCAGCAGGGAATTGCCGGGATCCAGCGTCACCGCGAATTCGATCTCCTCGCGGCCGGCCGTCAGCTCGCCCCTGCGGATCTTTGCCAGTCCCAGTCCGAGGCGGGGCAGAGGCGCGGCCTGGTCGAGCGAGATGGCCTGCTCGAATGCTGCGATGGCCTCGGGGATGCGGATTTCCGTCAGCCAGGCAAAGCCCAGCATGGTATGGCTGTGTGCAAGCTTTGCATCCAGTGCCACGGCCTGTTCCGCGGCAGCCAGTCCCTTATCAAGATAGCCCGTCGAGAGCCAGAGCTCTGCCAGGCGTGCCCGGGCAAGCGCACTGTCCGGGGCATCGCGGCTGGCGGCCTGCAGGCTGGCGAGTGCTGCCGACAGATCGAACTCCGCCTGCTGTACGTAGGACAGCGCGATGCGGGCCG
>JASFOC010000007.1:0-16678 GCA_050116715.1 Gammaproteobacteria bacterium | reverse complement strand
TGATGTCAAGCCTCTCCAGCAGGGCCAGGTAGCGATCGGCTGTGGCATTATCGCCGCTAGCGGCACGTGCCAGGATGATACCCGCCGCGCGTTCAGGGAAGGAGCCGATCAGGACCCGCGAGAATGCCAGTGATACCTCGGGGTCCGGGTGGCTTACCCCACGCATCACTTCCTCGAACACTTCGTCGCTGCAGCCGTTCAGGTCCGTATACATCTGCGTGGCGGGCAGGAACAGGCGTTCTTTCAACGTTGCCAGCAGCGTACTGACATAGGCCTTGTTCATTTGCATGCAGGACAGCAGGTACAGCAGGGCGGCCAGGATACCCGGCAGCAGGAAGTAGAGCGGATAGTCCATCCGCTGCATGAAGACGAGCATGCCGCCGCATAGCATCAGGGCCAGCGGCAGCACCAGCGCTATGGACAGGGCCCGGGCACGTCCCTGCATGTAATCCGGCAGTACATTGAAGAACATGTTCCTGACCGGCGTTCTGAAGGCCGGCATCAGGGCATCCTTGTTGATGCTGCCGATGAGTGCCGCAGGCAGGGTAAAGCTGGAAACCAGTGCTGCAAGACTGGCGATTGTTGTGATGGGGAACAGCAGGTTGATTTTGCGTATGCCGAAGCGCCCGATGACCCGGTTGGTGATGAACAGTTGCGAGATCAGGGCGATGCCGCTGGTACCGGCGCTCAACAGGCCGAAGAAGCGGGTTAATTCTGCCTCTGTTTCGAATGTCTGGCTATAGACCCGGTTCACGCTGTAGCAGAGCACATAGAATGCGATCACCATGAAGAACAGCGCGAAGGAGGCAGCACGCAGCAGGCTTGATTTGTAGGTAAAACGCACCCCCTGGTGAATCTGTTCCAGGCTTTCCTGCAATGATGCACCGCGTTTCTGTGGCATGCGGAAATACTTCGAGGCGCCCTGCCGGCGGTGTCGCAGGGTGATAACGGCAAGCCCGGCCAGCAGCAGGGCACACCAGGCGAGCAGCAGGTTCTGGGTGCCCAGTCGCGGTGCCCCGAAGACCAGCAGCAAACCGCCGAGCACGGTGCCTGCCTGTGCCCCGGCATAGAACAGCGGTGACAGCCGCTTGGCTTGCAGGGTATGCATGTTCTGGCTCATGTACAGGGCGGCATGCACCAGGAGGACCTCGGAGGCGACTTCATAGACCAGATAGTAAACCGGGTATATCAGATCGCTGCCAGTGGTCGAAATCAGCAGCCAGCAGCCGAGCACCGTTGTTCCCAGGATCATGAACAGCAGGCGGAAGAATTTTTCGGCAGGGATGCGGTCGGCATAGGCTGCATAGGTGATACTGACGATCGCCAGCAGCAAGCTCTGCACCATGTACATGACGGGCAGGTATTCAATTCCGAGGCGCTTCAGGAACAGGGCATCTGCAGTGCCGCGCCCAACGGCCATGCCGGCGCTGACCAGCAGGAAGAACAACAGGAAGTAGGCGACATTGTCGCGCTCCCCCTCGCGGATCAGGAACAGGTTTTCGATGCGCGAGATCAATCTATATTCAAGTCCATGTCAGAACGGGAAGGCCTTCATTGGCTTGGCAATCTGGTGGATATTTTCGCCCATGCGACCGATGGATATATTCATATTGTTGATCTGGCTGTTCATCATCTGGATGCTGTTGGTCATGTCGGACACGTTGCCGTTCATATACTGGATCTGCCCGACCATCGCATGCAGATCGGTATTCAGTCCTGCCAGGTTACCATCCATATTGCGCACCGAACTGTCCAGGGCCGGCATGACGCCGATGTTTTCGTTGACCAGCAGCAGGGTTTGCTGGACTTCGCTGATCGTGGCGGCGACGCTGGAAAACTCATGCTCCATGCTGTTCATGTAGCCTGACATGTCAGTCATGTGGGTGGTGATCCTGGAGAAGTCCTTGGTCAGGATAAAGACCAGGTAAAACAGGACCAGGCCCAGTATCGTCATCCCCGTCATGCCGAAACGGATGATCTGCGTGGTGCGGCGCCCGATGCGGATACTCAGTTGCTCGCGAAACTCCATGCCCTTGCGAAAATCTTCCAGGGCTTGCGCCACTAATACAGCGATTTCCTGCTGGTTATTATTATTTTCCATATGACTGCCTCCGGGGCTTCACGGCCCTGTCGTTATTATGTCAGTCGGTGTGTTGTCGTGAACAGGCGTGTTGCCAGTATCTTGTTGAGGTTTCTGAATACCTTGTTGGCGATGTAGGGATAGCGGCGGCTGAGCCGGTCGAGATTGGTCTGGGTCAGGCACAGCAATCGGCAATCTTCGGTGACGTCGACATCCGCGGAACGTTTTTCATAGAACAGACCGGCCTCGCCAACCACGTCACCGCGCCCGTAGCTGGCGACCTTGACGGGCCCGTCCCTGCCGGCAATCGATGCGTTCAGCCTGCCCTCGATGACGACATACATTTCATTGCCATCGTCGCCATCATGGATAAGCCGTTTACCCTGCGGTACGCTGATCACCTTCGCCATGAGGGCGACAATACGCGCCTGCGAGGCGCGCAGGCCCTTCAGCAGCGGGATCGATTCCTGCGGGTTCTTGCCGAGGTCCAGGGTCAGCGCATCCCACAGGGTGGTGAAGCGGACAGTGGCGCACAGCGCCGGTGTCAGCAGAAAGTCGCACAGCCAGGCGATGGCCAGTGCATAGGATGCCATGATCCCGACCTGCGCCTGCATGCGCAGTTCACTGTTCATCAACACCAGGAAGCCCAGGCACAGACCGACCGAGGTTAGGGTTACCGGTCGGCCAACCGCCTTCATGGCCAGCAGCGTGGCCTTGCGATCGTTCGCATGCAGGTGCACTTCACGGTTGAAGCGCGAGAAATAGTGGATGGTGTCGTCGATTGCGATGCCCAGCACCATGGGCGCGATCAGGCTGGTGCTCGGGTTCAGACTGATGCCGAAAAAGCCCAGCGAGCCGAAATAAACGGCCACCGGCAGGATGTTCGGCAGCAGCGCAACGAAACCGATGCGCTGGGACATGAACATGACTGCCAGGATCAGGTAGACAAAGACCAGGGCCAGGCCGACGCTGCGTGCCTGGCCGACGATGATGTTCGTGAGGGTCTCACTGATCAGGACCGGGTTGCCCGTGACCGTGGCCTTGAGCTGCTCCGGCAGCTGTGTCAGCCGTGCCTCGATGCGTTCGATCAGGCCCGTCATTTTGTCGGAATTGATGACCCGGGAACGCACCACCAGGTTGGTCGTCTGGTAGCGCGAATCGACGATCCGGTCGAGGTCCTCGCTGGCGCTGAGGAACAGCAACTGGGTGATCAGCCGCTTGCTGTCGGGAATCGTGTGATGTGCCGGATCATTGTCGTTGAAGGCCTGGTTGATCAGCATCAGGTAGTCGGCGATGGACAGGGTGCTGCCGACTTCAGGCTGCTCGAGTAGCCAGGCCTGCAGGTCCTGCAGTTGCCGCAGGTTGGCCGGCTCCTTGAAGGCGTCGCGATGCGCGCCTTCAAGTACGATATAGAAATTATTTGCGCCACCGAGTTTTTCGTTGACGATGTCAAAGCCCTTGCGCACCTCGGAGTCAGCGGCAAAGTTGGTGATGGACTCGGTGCTGACGTGGATCCGCGCGATGCCGGCCAGGGCCAGCAGGAACAGGATCGCGGCTACCACAAAAATGACATTGCGGTGTTTCAGGTCAAACAGGGCAATGTGCTCAACGAAATGGTCGAAACCCCCATTGCTGGTCTGTTCCCCGAGTGCGGTCGCGCGGGGCTTGCGGTCGAGTACTTTCAGCAGGGCGGGTGTGAAGGTAATGGACAGCAGCGTGATATACACAACGCCGATGGCGGCGAAGATGCCGAATTCCTGCACTGCGTCAATCGGGTTGGCCATCAGCGCGACAAAACCGGCAATCGTGGTCAGGCCGGTCAGTGTCACAGGCAATATCATGTGCTGCAGCGCCTGCTTGATAATGGGGACGCCGCTGTCCGGCTGCTTGCGCAGATGGTGATATTCGGAAGTGACATGGACTGCGTAGGAAAATCCCAGAATCATCAGCAGGGGCGGCACCAGCACCGAGATCATGCTGAGTGAATGACCCAGGGCGGAAATGGTGCCCATTGTCAGGATGACGCCCACGCCTACGGTAAGCAGTGGTGCGAGCACGCCGATCAGCGTGCGGTATGCCACCACCAGCACGATCACCAGAATGACGGTGATCAGCGGGGGAGTCCACAGCAGGTCCTTGATGAGGGATTCCGCCATGGCGACCTTGAAGAAGGGGGTACCGGTGATATAGGTATCACTGCTGCCGCGCTCCTCCTCGATGATACGCATGATCTGCTCATGGACGCCGCCACGCATGTATTCAAAGTCGGAAATATCATCGAAATAGATCACCAGCGCGGTGGCGTCGCCAGTGGCTGACACCAGGTTGCCGGCATACATCGGGTTGCCAAGGACGCGCTCCCTGATCCCTGCGAGGGTGGCACTGCCGTCTTCAAGGCCACTGGCAAATGGCGAGATATCCAGGCCATCGTCGACGCTGCGGATGTCAACGGCATTTGCCAGCGAGATGACGTCGCGTACCGCCCCGATTTCTGCAATCCGTTGCGTCATGCGCGTCACGGTGTCAAAGACTTCCGGCGTGAACACGTCCGCTGCAGTAACCGTGATGATCAGTGTCTCGTCACTGCCGAATATGCGCCGTGTCTGGTCATAGAACAGCTTCGACGGCTGGTCTTCGGCGATCAGCCGGTTGGCAGACGGGTCGATCTCCAGGTGCACCTGCCCGGTCAGCGGATTGACAATGGCTGTCAGCGCCAGCAGCGTCAGTAGCAGGAACAGGGAAAGGGTGAGCCAGGTATAACGCGAGACCAGCCCGGATAATTTTTCAGTGATGCCCATTACTCTGCCAGTATGGGCGGGATCTTCTGCTGTTTCAGTTGCTCCGGGTCAAACAGGGCGTCATCCAGGGGATCTCCGGTTCTAATCTCCAGGATCTCCAGCCTGGTTTCCGTTTTGTCCCTGACATCTCGCATCAGCAGTGCGCGCGGTATCTGGATATCTCCGACCGGCTTGATGTCTGCGGGATCAATGGTCAGTATCTTGCGCAGCTGGTGGCCGCGCTCGAACAGCTCGACCTTGAGGGTGACGCAGGTCTGCTTGTCGATGTAGGTGGCAATCTTGTCGTAGCCGGAAGTCTCGCCGGGATAACTGTTGATCACGTAGACCGGGCGGCCATCGAGGACATCATCCGGATATTGTTCGGCCTTGAGGTCGGTCATGATGCCGTGCAGGCGTTCATAGTCCTCGTAGGAAAAGTCGGTTCCGAGGACGGAGCTGGAAATGCGCTTGGAAGTGATTTTGCGTACCTTGAACAGGCCGGGCATGTAGATGTACATGTCGTTCTGCGGCTCGTTCTCGATTATCAGGAAGCGGGCGTTGCGAACATCCGCAGGTTCCTCGAAATGCATCAGCAGGCGGGCACGATTATCGGCACCCCGTTTCCAGTAGACATTGGCCTGCAGAACCTGCTCGTAGCCACTGCGGTCGACGGCAGTAAGCTCGATGGCCTGGGACGCCGTTGTTTTCGGCATGTTCTGCTCGGTGCAGGTTTTTACGATTTCCGGCACTTCCGCGGCAATTGCAACGGCGGCATGCATCAGCAGCAGGAGTAATGAGAGTATCAGGCGCATACCGGACTGGTTCAGGTTCTCTTTTGAAGTCAATATGTTATTTTATTGCCTGATGAATGGCAATTAAATGACGCGTCGAGGCTAGAGTATAGACTGGTTTGCTATCCTTATAAATCAGTATATTGCCCGATACCCGGAGACCTGTTCGGCATGCCGGGATTCCCGGTGACAGCGGGTAGTGCACTTCGCGGTCATGTCGCTTTCCAACGTATAATGCATACCCCAAACCGTAAACCGAAGATGCCGCCCTGGAGGCACAAAGTCGAGATGAAGCGTGCAGCAACAGCAATCGTCCGCATCACACTGGCATGGCTGGTGGCAGCCGGCATGATGATCGGGGTTGTGGCCCCGGCCCATGCCGATCCGGGGCCGGTGGCCGTCCTGGAGGAAATGACCCAACATGTCACCGATGTGGTCCGCCGGGACACCAGTATCCTCAATGACCCGGTACGATTGCGCGCGCTTGCCATGGAAGGCTTGTTGCCGTATGTCGACTTTGAGGCGCTGTCACGCTGGGTGCTGGGTAAACACTGGCGCACTGCGACGCCGGCGCAGCGAGACGCCTTCATGGCCGAGTTCCGGGAAATGTTGTTTCTCAACTACCTGCGGAAGGTGAACGCCTACCGGGAAACCGCTGTCCGTTTCCTGCCGTTGCGCAGCGTGCCCCAGGATGGACGGGTAGAGGTCCAGGCCGAGGTCGAACCGGAGGGCGCCCCCGTCGTGAATGTCCTGTTCCGCATGCACCGGGTTAATGACCACTGGCTGATCTACGATGTCACTGTTGAAGGCATCAGCCTGGTGGCAACGCACCGGTCAGGCTTTTCCCAGGAGATCAGTCGCAACGGACTCGACGGCCTGATAGCACGACTGGCTGAGATGAATCAGGTGGAAACCCGGGCCGGGGAGAAATGTGACGGCTGCTGAGTTCCGGTATGCGGAAGGAAATGGGGTCAGCGTCAATTTACATTACAGGTGGAGATACGAATTCACAGCCACAAAGGTTAATTGACGCTGACCCCATTTCCTTATGCCATTCCCCGCTAGTGACTGCGCAGCAGGCGTTGTTTTTCGCGGTTCCAGTCCCGTTCCTTGTCGGCCGCGCGCTTGTCATGGCTCTGTTTGCCGCGGGCGAGGGCGATTTCCAGTTTGGCACGGCCGCGCTTCCAGTAAAGCGCCAGTGGTACCAGGGTATAGCCCTTGCGCTCGACTGCGCCTGTCAGCCTGTCGATTTCACGCCGGTGCAGGAGCAGCTTGCGGGTGCGCGTGGCATCGGGTGTGACGTGGCTGGAGGCGCTGAGCAGCGGCGAGATATGCATGCCGAATAGCCAGGCCTCATTGCCGCGCAGCAGGATGTAACTTTCGGAAAGTTGTACCCGGCCTTCCCGCAGGCTCTTCACCTCCCAGCCCTGCAGGGCAAGCCCGGCCTCTATGCGATCTTCGATAAAATAATCGTGGCGTGCCTTTTTATTCAGCGCGATGGTGCTGCTGCCGGCTCCTGCCGCGGATTTCTTTTTTGCCATGGGGGGCAGTATATCAATCCCGACACGGTTACGCCCTGCCGGAATAGCGCGGTTGAGATGGGGCATTAATTCACGGACAATGCCGGTGCCTGCCCCTGATCCGGCTATGGACAGCGGTGGCGCGAGGCAGACGGCGCAACGAGGAGATTTTGGATGACAACCGAACGCGAATCGATCCATGGCCAGTGGTCCAGCCGGCTCGCCTTCATCCTGGCCGCGACGGGCTCTGCCGTCGGGCTTGGCAATATCTGGAAGTTTCCCTATATCGCCGGTGAAAACGGCGGCGGCGCCTTTGTACTGGTTTACCTGATATGCATCGCGGTCATCGGTATCCCGATCATGATGGCTGAAGTCATGCTGGGCAGGCGTGGCCGCCAGAGCCCGATCAACACCATGCGCACGCTGGCTCGCGAGGAAAATGCCAGCCGCCACTGGAAATGGCTGGGCTGGGCCGGCATGATCGGCGGGTTTCTCATCCTCTCCTATTACAGTGTAATCGCCGGCTGGGCGCTGGCCTACGTGTTTCGTGTCGGCAGTGGCGTTTTTACCGGGCTCACGCCAGATGGTGTACAAAGCATTTTCCGCAGCCTCGTTGGCGATCCCGAGCGCCTGCTGGCGTGGCATACCATTTTCATGGTGATGACCATGTTTGTGGTGGCACGCGGCGTCAGCCACGGCCTGGAAAAGGCGGTGCGCCTGCTGATGCCGGCACTGTTTGTGCTGCTGCTGATCCTGGTGGGTTACGCCTGGAACAGCGGCGGTTTTCACCAGGGTCTGGAATTCCTGTTCAAACCGGACTTCCACCGTCTCACGGGCAATGGCGTGCTGATTGCAATGGGGCACGCCTTCTTTACCCTGAGCCTCGGCATGGGCGCCATCATGGTGTACGGTTCCTATCTGCCGGACGGTGCCTCGATTGCAAAGACCTCGATCGCGGTATCCATCATGGACACGCTGGTGGCGATACTGGCCGGTCTGGCGATTTTCCCGATTGTCTTTGCCAACGGCCTGGAGCCCGGGGTGGGCCCGGGGCTGATTTTCCAGACCCTGCCGATCGCCTTTGGCCACATGGACTACGGTGCCTTTTTCGGCATGCTGTTTTTTATCCTGCTGGTGTTTGCTGCCTGGACCTCCGCTATCTCGCTGATCGAGCCGGCGGTGGCCTGGCTGGTCGAGAATCATGGGATGACCCGGGTATATGCCGCGATGACGGCCGGACTGGCAACCTGGGCATTCGGCCTGCTTACCGTGCTGTCGTTTAACCGCTGGTCGGACATCAAGCTGCTGGCCGGTATCGAAGTGTTTACTGACAGCACCATCTTCGATCTGCTGGACTATCTCACCGCCAACATCATGTTGCCGCTGGGTGGCCTGCTGATTGCCATTTTCGCGGCATGGAAGATGTCGCGTGAATCCAGCATGGACGAGCTGAACATGGGTGACCTGTTCTTCTATCCATTATGGCGTTTCCTGGTTCGCTATATCACGCCGATTGCCGTGATTATCGTATTCCTGCATGCCATAGGCGTCATCGGCTAGTCTGCCGCACACTCCCGGAGGCAGTGTCCACTTGGAATCCATAGACCGTTCCGCGCTGGTGCCGTATTCGCCACAGGAAATGTTTGCCCTGGTAAGCGATGTCGACGCCTATCCGCAGTTTCTGCCCTGGTGCAGCGATGCGCAGGTGCTGGAAACCCGGGGCGACACGGTCACGGCGCGCATTGCCTTTGCCGTAGGCAGCGTGAGCAAGTCGTTTACCACCCGCAATCACCACGAACCGGGCCACCGTATCGAGATGCAGCTGGTCGAAGGCCCCTTCAGCGAGTTGCGCGGCTACTGGCAGTTTGACCCCCTGGGTGATGCCGGTTGCAAGATATCACTGTCGCTGAAATACAATTTTTCCAGCCGCATGGTCAGGATGGTCGTGGGCCCGGTGTTTGGCCAGATTGCCAATTCCCTGGTCGATGCCTTCCAGCAACGCGCCGCAGAGGTCTATGGAAAACGCTGAGAAAATTCCCGTCGAGGTGGCGTATGCCCTGCCGGACAGGCAGGTCATCCTGTCACTGGATGTTGACGCGAATGCCAGCATCGAGGAGGTCATCCAGGCATCCGGCATCCTTGCGCAGTTCCCGGATATCGACCTTGCCAGCAACAAGGTCGGGGTATTCGGCAAGCTGGGCAAGCTGACGGATACCCTGCATCCTGGCGACCGGGTGGAAATCTACCGACCGCTGATCGCCGATCCCAAGGAGGTCAGGAAAAAACGGGCCGCTGCGGGCAAGGTGATGAAGAAGGGTGCCGCCGGCCTGTCTGGCCGGGAGACTTGAGCGGTATCAGATTTCGCCGGGCTTGCGGAATGTAATCCAGTACCACAGCCGGGTAAGCAGGCCCGGCGGAATGCGCTCTTGAGGGGGCACTTCCACCGTGACCTGGCGCGAAGGGGCGGGTTCAACCGTGCTGATGTCCTGCGGGTGCATGCTGCCCTCCACACGAGTCAGCATGTCCGCCTCGAAATACAGCGTGACATGTTCACTGCTTGCCTTGCCGTAGCCGGGTTCCATCAGGTAGATGTAGTCCCAGCGGTTCTGGTGGAATACATCGGCAATCATCGGCGAGCCCATGATGTACTGCACCTGGCGGCGGGTCATGCCGGGCTGCAGCAGGTTAAGTTCTTCCTGGGTGATGACGTTTCCCTGCTGAACATCGATCTTGTGCACGAGGTGGAAGCCGGATTTCGAGCAGCCACTGAGCCACAGGCTTGCAATACATGTAATAATAATGAGAAGCTTTTTCATCTGCAGGCCAGTTCGGCATCATCAGCAATTAATCGGGCGCATGATACCCCAAGTCTGCTTGCATTGGCATCTATACAGGAGACTACGCATTGGAATCCAGTGAGTTACGCAAGGCCGGTCTGAAGGTCACCCTGCCCAGGGTCAAGATCCTGGATATTCTGGAGACCAGCGACAGCCGCCATCAGAGCGCGGAAGACGTCTACAAGGCGTTGATTGAGACCGGGGAGGATATCGGCCTGGCCACGGTGTACCGCGTGCTGACCCAGTTCGAGGCGGCTGGTCTGGTGAAGCGGCACCACTTCGAGGGCGGGCAGTCGGTATTCGAGCTCGACGAGGGCAGGCACCACGATCATATCCTGTGCGTGAAATGCGGCCGGGTGGATGAGTTCGTTGATGAAGTCATCGAGAAACACCAGCGGGCCATCGCCGCGGAGCTGGGCTACGAGATGACCGACCATTGCCTGTACATGTACGGCATCTGTTCCGCCTGCCGTGACAAGTCATAATCCACCGCTTCATTGCTTTTTCTAAGAAAGAGGTCAGCGCCCTTTTTCTCAAGGAAGAACTGGCCATCAGCGCATATCTGGAAAAAGGGCTCTGACCCCTTTTCCCCTTTTTCCCTCAGGTGCCGGCCTTGCGCTTGCCCTTCCCGGAACCGCGCGGCAGCTGCTGTTGACCCTGTTCCAGCATTTCCTTCGCGTGTTCGCGAGTCTGCCGGGTGATCTTCATGCCGCCCAGCATCCGTGCCAGTTCGTCAATGCGCTCGTCATTGTCGAGTTTGCGGATGCTGGTACGGGTGGTGTTCTCGCACGTCAGCTTGCTGACCTGCAGTTGCCGGTGTGCCTGTGCCGCCACCTGGGGCAGGTGGGTCACGCACAGTACCTGGCGGTTGCTGGCAAGTCCGCGCAGCTGCTGGCCGACGATCTCTGCCACGCCGCCGCCGATGCCGCTGTCGACCTCGTCAAAGATCAGGGTGGGGATCGTTTCACTGCCTGCCGAGATGACCTGGATCGACAGGCTGATGCGCGACAGTTCCCCGCCCGAGGCGACCTTGCTCAACGGTTGCACAGGTTGTCCCGGGTTGGCGCTGACCAGGAACTCGATGACATCGAGTCCCTGCATAGCCGGCGATGCGTCGGCGCGTGGCTGAACACTGACCTCGAATACCCCGCCCGCCATGCCCAGGGTCTGCATGGCAGCCGTGATCTGCTTGGCGAAGTCCCTGGCAGCCTGTTGCCGCTTGCGGGTCAGTTGTCCCGCCGCACGCTGATACGCGCTTTCCAGCGCTCCGAGCCGGGATGCCAGTTCAGTGCGCCGCTGGTCGCTGTGTTCTATGGCTTCCAGCGAGCGGTTGATGTCTGCCTCGACCGCTGGCAGCTCAGCCGGCTTGCAGCGGTGCTTGCGGGCGAGGTCATGCAGGAGGCCAATGCGCTCCTCCAGCCAGTGCAGGCGCTGCGGATCGATTTCCAGCTGCTCGCTGTACTGCCGCAGGGCACTGATGCCTTCCTGTACCAGCACGGCGGCTTCATTCAGCAGGCCGGTGGTCTCGGCAAGGCCACTGTCGAGGCGCGCCAGTTCTGACAACTCGTCCAGTGTCTGGTTGAGCAGGGCATGGGCCGAGCCCCCGTCGTCGGCATCCAGCCGCACCAGCCCGAGCTGGCAGGCTTCCAGCAGGCGCCCCGCATTCGCCTGCCGGGCATGCTCCTCGTCCAGCGCCTCGATTTCCTCGACCGTCAGCCCGAGTGCGGCCAGTTCCTGTGACTGGTAACGCAGCAGGTCGAGGCGGGCATCGCGATCGGCATCCTCCTGGCGGGCCGTATCCAGCTGTTGCCGGGTTGTCTTCCAGTCCTCAAACAGGGTGCGGACTTCGTCAAGCAAGTCACGGTGGCTGCCGAAGTCGTCCAGCAGTTGCCGCTGGACCGTGCTGCGCAGCAGCGACTGGTGCTCGTGCTGGCCGTGGATATCGACCAGCAGGTCACCGATCTCGCGCAGCGACTGCACCGGTACCGGACGGCCGTTGATGTAGCCGCGTGAGCGGCCTTCACGGTTGATGACCCGGCGCAACTGGCATTCACCCTCCATATCCAGGTCCTGCGATTGCAGCCAGGCACGGGCGGCGGTGTGCTGCCCGGCATCGAAGCTTGCCGAGATTTCAGCGCGCTCGCAGCCATGCCGGATGACGCCGCTGTCGGCGCGGTCGCCCAGCACCAGCCCCAGTGCGTCGACCAGGATGGATTTGCCAGCGCCGGTTTCACCGGTCAGCGTGGTCATGCCGGCACCGAGCTCTACCTCGATCTCGTCGACGATGGCCAGGTTGCGGACATGGATGTGATTCAGCATGCGGGTCCAGGCTGCAGCTCAGGGCTGTTCGCTCCAGCGCAGTTTCTCACGCAGCATGGCGTAGTAGTCGTGGCCAGGGGGATGCAGCAGCCGCAGCGTGTGGGCATGCCGGCGTACCGTGACCTGGTCCCCGGCATCGAGCAGGTAGCTCATCTGGCCGTCACAGGAAACCTGCGCATCCACGGTGCCGGCACTGACGAAAATATCGATGCTGGAATCGTCGTGTACCACGATCGGCCGGCTGCTCAGGGTGTGCGGACAGATCGGCACCACGGCGATGGCGCTCAGGCGCGGGTGCAGGATCGGGCCGCCGCCTGACAGGGCATAGGCGGTCGAGCCGGTGGGGGTGCACACGATCAGGCCGTCGGAGCGGTTGGTGCTGAGAAACGCGCCTTCAATGTAGGTGTCCAGTTCGATCATGCGGGCGATGTCACGCTTGTGGACGACGACATCATTCAGGGCGGCCCCTTCGCTGAGCACCTCGCCGTTACGTGTGACCGTGGCGTAGAGGAGGGTGCGCTGCTCCTCGATGAATTCGCCGGCGAAGATGCATGCCAGTTGCCCTGACATGTCTTCCGGGGAGACATCCACCAGAAAGCCCAGCCGCCCCAGGTTGACACCCAGTACGGCAACCCGGGGCTCGGCGAGGCTGCGGGCCGCATTCAGCAGGGTACCGTCACCGCCCACGACAATAGCGAGATCACTGGCGGCGGCCAGGGTGGCGCGGTCGACAATCGGGTGCGGGCTGCCTGCAAAGACATCGGCGATACCGTCGTCGACCATGATCTCGACCTGCATTTCCTCGAGATAACGGGTCAGGGCGCGCAGTGTCATGGAGACATTGCCATCCGCGCTCTTGCCGATGAGTCCGATGCGCCTGAAGAGGGGTTTCATTGATATAACCGCATGTTGCCCGTGAAATTAGCACGACTCGTGGTAACCGCCAACTGTTTGCACAAATCCCGTAATTGCATTCCTGAATAATCTGGCACTCTGTTACAGGGAGTGCTAAATGTTTTATCATTCAGGCATCTCGAAAAGACACTGGTCAGTGAATATGACGAAACCCTCCACGGAACTGTCGGAACGTGCGCAGCTGATGCTGCGGGCACTGATCGATCGTTACATTCGCGACGGTCAGCCGGTCGGCTCGCGAACGCTGGCGCGCGAGGCGGGACTGGAGCTCAGTCCGGCCACGGTACGCAATGTCATGGCCGACCTGGAAGATCTGGGATTCGTGTGTTCCCCGCATACCTCGGCCGGGCGCGTGCCAACAGTACAAGGCTACCGCTTTTTTGTGGACACCCTGTTGACGGTACAGCCCCTGGACGTGGAGTCGGTGGAGAAAATGCGCGCCCGCCTGGCGCTCGACTGGAGCGGCGGACCGAAGCACCTGGTTGAATCCGCATCCGGGCTGCTCTCGGGCATCACGCATCTGGCGGGGGTGGTGACGCTGCCCAAGCACGAGCATGTCTACGTCAAGCGGGTGGAGTTCCTGCCGCTGTCCGACAACCGGGTGCTGGCGATCCTGGTGAGCGGCGAGGACGAGGTGCAGAACCGTATCCTGCATGTCGAGAAAAAATGCAGCGCTGCGGAACTGCAGCAGGCCTCCAACTACCTGAATACGCTGCTCGCGGGAAAGGACCTGGCGGATGTGCGTGCGACCCTGCTGCATGAAATGCAGGAGGCCCGTTCCAGCATGAACAGCATGATGATGACGGCCATGCAGATGGCAGACCAGGTGCTGGAGAAGACCCGGGACGAGGATTTCGTCATGGCGGGGCAAACCAACCTGATGGAGTTCCACGAGCTCTGCGATATCGAGAAGCTGCGTAACCTGTTTGATGCCTTCTCGCAAAAGCGCGATATCCTGCACCTGCTTGACCAGTGCATTCATGCCAGGGGCATCCAGATTTTTATAGGCGAGGAATCCGGCTACCGCATGCTGGATGAGTGCAGCATGGTGACCGCGCCATACTCCGTGAACGGCGAGATCCTGGGGGTGCTGGGCGTGATTGGCCCGACGCGCATGGCCTACGACCGTGTTATCCCGATAGTGGATGCCACCGCGCGTCTGCTCGGCGCGGCCTTGAACCCGAAGGGATAGGCCCCCATATGTGCTGCTAGTGTTCGCTTGCGTGCTGCATGCATGCTTCCCGATTAACGTATTTTACATGAGGTGTATGGGGTAACGGTATGTCTGAAAAGGAAAACACGGTTGAGGTGAACGAGGAGGAAGCGGCAGTTCCCGGGTCAGGGAGCGATCCGGAAGCAGAAACGGACACGTCCGGGATAGCGGACACTGCCGAGCTGCATGCCCTGCTGGAAGACGCCCGCGGCAAGGCCGACAAACACTGGGACCAGTGCCTGCGACTGCAGGCGGATCTGGAAAACCTGCGCAAGCGTGCCGAGCGCGATGTCGCCAGTGCCCACAAATTCGCACTGGAGCGTTTCGCAGCGGAACTGCTGCCGGTCCGTGACAGCCTGGAGATGGGGCTGTCCGCGTTTGAAGCCGAAAGCGCCGACCCGGAGAAGCTCAGGGAGGGGGTGGAACTGACGCTGCAGATGTTGACCAGCGCCATGGGCAAGTTCGAGATACGCGAGATCAACCCCCAGGGCGAGCGTTTTGATCCGGAGTTCCACCAGGCCATGTCCCTGCAGGAGCGGGACGATGTGGAACCCAACACGGTAGTGACGGTGGTACAGAAGGGCTATCTGCTGAATGAACGCCTGCTGCGCCCGGCCATGGTGATTGTCTCAAAAGCACCGGATGACGCCTGAATTGGCGTATCGGGCTTGATTTACCGAAATACCGTCCCCATTTAGTGGGTAATGGCGAATATGGTCCAAGGTAATACAAAACATATACTTACGTGGAGATTATAGAAAATGGGCAAGATTATCGGAATTGACCTGGGGACTACAAACTCCTGTGTGGCGGTCATGGAGGGGAAAGAGGCCCGGGTTATCGAGAACAGCGAAGGCGATCGCACCACGCCCTCGATTGTCGCTTTCGTGGACAACGACGAGGTGCTGGTCGGGCAGGCCGCCAAGCGCCAGGCAGTGACCAACCCGACGAATACGCTGTACGCGGTCAAGCGTCTGATCGGGCGCCGCTTCGAGGAAGACGTGGTACAGCGTGACATCGACCTGGTTTCCTACAAGATCGTCAAGGCGGACAACGGTGATGCCTGGGTGGAAGCCCGGGGCAAGCGCATGGCGCCGCCGGAGATTTCCGCCCGCGTGCTGCAGAAGATGAAGAGTACCGCGGAGGATTATCTCGGCGAGAAGGTCACCGAGGCGGTGATCACCGTGCCGGCCTACTTCAACGATTCGCAGCGTCAGGCAACCAAGGATGCCGGCCGCATCGCCGGGCTGGATGTAAAACGCATCATCAACGAGCCGACCGCAGCCGCGCTGGCATACGGTATGGACAAGAAGCGCGGTGACTCCAAGATCGTGGTCTATGACCTTGGCGGGGGTACCTTTGACGTGTCCATCATCGAGATCGCCGACGTGGACGGCGAGCATCAGTTCGAGGTGCTGTCCACCAACGGGGATACCTTCCTGGGTGGCGAGGACTTCGACAAGCGCCTGATCGACTACCTGGCCGACCAGTTCAAGAAGGACCAGGGCATGGACCTGCGCGGTGATCCGCTGGCCATGCAGCGCCTCAAGGAGGGCGCGGAAAAGGCCAAGATCGAGCTGTCCTCCAGCCAGCAGACCGATGTCAACCTGCCCTATATCACGGCCGATGCCAGCGGGCCCAAGCATCTCAACATCAAGTTGACGCGCGCCAAGCTGGAGTCGCTGGTCGAGGACCTGATCGATCGCACCATCGGTCCCTGCAAGCAGGCGCTCGAGGATGCTGGCGTATCCAGCAGCCAGATCGATGACATCATCCTGGTGGGCGGCCAGACGCGCATGCCCAAGGTGCAGGAGGCGGTCAAGAACTTCTTTGGCAAGGAGCCGCGCAAGGATCTTAACCCGGACGAGGCGGTGGCAGTCGGTGCCGCGATCCAGGGGGGTGTGCTTGGCGGCCATGTCAAGGATGTGCTGCTGCTCGACGTCACCCCGCTGTCACTCGGTATCGAGACCCTCGGCGGCGTGATGACCAAGCTGATCCAGAAGAACACCACCATTCCGACCAAGGCGAACCAGGTGTTCTCCACCGCGGACGACAACCAGTCCGCCGTGACCGTGCACGTCCTGCAGGGCGAGCGCGACATCGCTTCGGCGAACAAGTCGCTGGGTCGCTTCGACCTGTCGGACATTCCGCCGGCACCGCGCGGGGTCCCGCAGATCGAGGTCACGTTTGACATCGATGCCAACGGTATCCTGCACGTGTCCGCCA
>JASFOC010000006.1:0-16889 GCA_050116715.1 Gammaproteobacteria bacterium | reverse complement strand
CCGACCAGCGTGGTGGAAAGCAGCCACTCGGGCTTGTTGAGCATATCCAGTGCCAGTTTTGCACCCAGTGATCCTTTCGCCGCATCATGCCGCAGCTTCATGCGGTCGGCGCTGACGACGCCCATCTCTGAGCCTGAAAAAAAGCCCTCTGCAACGAGACAGGCAAGCATCAGGCCGAATGTCACCAGGATATCGGTCACCGGCTAGTCCTCATCCGCTACGGCATCATGAGGGCCGCCTGCCGTAGCGCTGGTCTGCGGCCCGGCTGCAGCAGTCGTCTCCGCGGCAGTGCCACTGCCAGCGGTGACAGGCCCCAGCTGGCGCACGAACAGGACCTCGATCCGGTTGTTCGCAACCGACTCCACCTTGAATTCCAGACTGTCGATGACAAGCAGCGCGCCAACATGCGGCAACTCACCGAACCGGTCCAGTACCAGCCCGCCAACGGTCTCCGCCACATCGGCAGGTAAATGCTGCTGGAATTCCCGGTTGAATTTCTCGATTTGCATACCCGCTTCAACTCGCACACTGCCATCCGTCAGTTTCCGGTAGGGTGTACCAGCCAGGGTATCCGAGGCGCTGGGAATATCACCGAAAATGCATTCCAGCAAATCCTCCATACTGACCAGGCCGGTTACACCGCCATACTCGTCGACGACCAGGGCGAGTGACAGCTTGCGTTTTCTGAAGGTGTGAAACAGCTCGGAAGCCAGCTTGGTTTCAGGCACGAAGTACGGGGGACGCAGCAACTGCTGTTTGCCCTCGTCCAGCCGGGATAACTCCTCCGGCTCCAATCCAAGCAAATCCCGTGCGTAGAGAACACCAAGGATATTGTTGCGGTTTTCATGGAATACAGGCACCTTGGTACGCCGGGTGCGTCGCAGTTCCTGCAGCATTTGCTCCAGCGCCATGTCCGCAGGCAGGAAAAATACGTTCGACCGCAGCGTCATGACATCCTCGACGGTCTTGTCGCCGAACTCGAAGATATGGTCAATGTAGCGCGCCTCGACCGGATTCAGGACACCATCCCCGACCGCTTCGCGTGCCAGGGTCCTTACCATGTCCTCGGTCACGATATTCGCACGTGAACGCTCCTTGCCGACAACCAACGTCGTGACCCAGTCCGCCACCTGTCGCACCAGCCAGCGCAGCGGGCTTATCAGGTTGGCAAACAGGGCAATGTAATGGCTTTGAAAGGCGGCGAATGCGACATTGTTCCTGATAGCCAGGGTTTTCGGGGTGATCTCCCCCACCAGCAGCAGAATTGGCACCATAATGAACAGGTTCACATACTTGTTCTCAGCGCCCAGTAACTGGATCACGATTGCGGCCGAAATCACGGACGCGGCCACATTGACGAATTCATTGCCGATGAGAATGGTAACGATCAGGCGGCGCGGCTGGCTCAGCAGGCGCTCGATCCGATTCAGGCTGGCGTGCCCGTCGCGTCGCAGTTGTTCCAGCTGGATCTTGCTGAGGGAAAACAGACTTGTTTCGGCACTGGAGAAGAACCCCGAAAACCCCATCAGGATCACGAACAGCGCAAGTTCACCCCACAAAGTTATGTCCATTCACCCCCCGTTTCACGGATCCAGCTGTTTTTCTGACAATTTCTTGAGTATCAGGCAATAATAGTGACAAAATACCGAAACATAAAAGCATAATTAGTCAGCACCAGCACTTAACGGAGAGAAAAGGTTCCGAGTTTGGCGGAGACACGAGCGGCGTCAGCTGGTCTGTAACCGTCTCCTGTGAGAATGCGGAAATCATACCAATATGCAGCAAGAATTCACAATCGACAATAACATTGATATCAATGATTTATTGCATATTTTGCATGACAAGATGAATGCTGCCTCCACCCCGCCGCAAGTATTGCAACGAACCTGCTATGACACATTTGACTGGCGTGTCTATGGCAGCAAGGCGGTACTGGAAGCGGAAATCAACGGCAAGCAGCATGAACTGTTGTGGCGCTCGCTCGATGGTGACGGACAGCGTCTGCATGTTGCACTCACGCGAGCACCACGATTTGCGTGGGACATCCCTCCGGGTCAGTTGCGTGACAAGCTGGCGCCGGTTCTGGAAATGCGCGAACTGATACCACTCGTTAATATCAGTTCGCGAATTCATTCCCTGAGGGTTCTGGACAAGGTCGAGAAAACAGTCGCCCGTATCCTTGTCGAGGAAAACAGGATACGCCGCCGCAAGGGTGGCAAGACCCTGGTAGAGGATAATCGGGTTATCGTGCTTCCTGTAAAGGGTTATCAGAAGGCCTTTGGTAAGGTTTTAAAAGCCTTTGCAGATATGAACCTGCAACCGGCTGTTGAAGACCTCATGCTGAAAGCCCTGAGCGTGACAGGACAGCAGCCGGGAAGTTACTCGTCCAAGCTGGATCTGCAGCTGGATCCCGGCATGCGCGCGGACCAGGCGACCCGCAGCATCCTGCTGCGACTGCTGGATATTATCGAGGAAAACGAGGCCGGCACCCGCAGGGGCACGGATACCGAGTTCCTGCATGATTTCCGGGTTGCAGTACGCCGCACCCGCTCCGCCCTGACACAGATCAAGGGCGTCCTGCCGGCCCCGGTGCTGAACCGCTACAAGCGTGAGTTCGCCTGGCTCGGGCAGATCACCACGCCCTCGCGTGACCTCGATGTCTACGTGCTGCAATTCGATGACTACAAACACAGCCTGCCTGAATCAGCACGGGCGGATATCGAGCCACTGCGAAATTTTCTGCTGCGGCACCAGGAAATCGAGCACAGGACGCTGGCCAGGCGACTGGACTCGGTTCGTTACCGGCGCCTGAAACAGAACTGGCGGAAATTTCTCACGCAACCGGTTAGTGAACGCTCGACCCTGGCGAACGCGCAACGCCCTGTTGTGGATGTTGCCTGCGAGCGCATCTGGCGCGTTTACCGCCGTGCCATCAAGGAAGGCCGCGCCATTACGCAGGACTCACCGGCGGAAGCCCTGCATGAATTACGCAAGACCTGCAAGAAACTTCGCTACCTGATGGAGTTTTTTCAGAGCCTGTTTCCTGACAGTGAAATAAAGGCACTGATCAAGGTCCTCAAGCAGCTGCAGGACAATCTGGGAGACTTTCAGGATTACGAGGTGCAGGTGATGACGTTGAGAGAATTCAGCAGGCAAATGGTTACCGAGGATGCTGCTCCTGCAGAAACCCTGCTGGCCATGGGCATGCTGATCGAAGGACTGGAACGCCGCCAGCTGGCTGCACACGAGGAATTTGCATCGCGCTTTGCCGAGTTTGAACGGCAGGAGAATCGCGAGCACTTCAGGCAGCTTTTCTCCCGTCCAGCACCGGCAGCACCGGGTGATGCGCCGTGAAGATCATCGCCACGTACAACATCAAGGGCGGTGTGGGCAAAACAGCCACCGCGATCAACCTGGCTTACCTTGCTGCCCGTGAAGGTGCGCCGACACTGGTATGGGACCTCGATCCACAGGGTGCGGCCAGCTACTATTTCCGCATCAAGCCCCGCATCAAGGGCGGCGGCAAACGCCTGGTGCAGGGGAAACGCGACCTGGACAATTTCATCCGCGGCACGGATTTCGAGCTGCTGGACCTGCTGCCGGCGGACTTTTCCTACCGCAACATGGACCTGTTTCTGGAACATGCAAAGAAGCCTGCACAGCAGCTGCGCAAACTGCTGATGCCGTTCAAGAGCGAATACTACTATGTGTTCCTGGACTGCCCGCCGAGCATCTCGCTGGCCTCGGAGAGCGTCTTCGAGGCGGCCGATGCGCTGCTGGTTCCTACCATACCGACCACCCTGTCACTGCGTACCTACAAGCAGATCAGGCGTTTCTTCAAGCAGCAGGGCATCAGTCCCGACAAGGTTATGAGTTTCTTTTCCATGGTGGACCGGCGCAAACAGCTGCATAACACCATCGTTGATAATCCGCCTGCTTACATGACGGACCTGCTGCCAACCGGCATACCCTACAGCAGCGAGGTGGAACGCATGGGCGTGCACCGGGCGCCCGTGGGCGATTTCGCACCGCGCAGCCTGCCGGCATGCAGTTATGAAGCCCTGTGGGAGGACATCAAGCAGCGTTTGCCTGCCTGCCGCTGATTACCCAGCTGCAGCCCCTCCTGGATGACCAGCCAGTCAGCGCATCTGTGCGCTTCTGCCAAGGGGACGAGCGGCAGTCTCTGCAAGAGGAAAAAACATTGCCTCTTCAATCACATAATGTAACAATTTGAAAGTCTTACTCTAACAGAGGCATAGAAAAATGAAACCAGCCATTATCGATATCACAGGCATCGGCCCGGCTGCGGCAGCCGCGCTCGCTGAGCATGGCTTCGGCAGTGTCAAAGCACTGGCCAGGGCCAGCGTAGCGCAGGTCTCTACCGTACCCGGCTTCAGCAGCGCACGCGCGGAGAAGGTAATCGCTGCAGCGGCGCAATTACAGGCCGCTCCCGCAGCGGATACGCCCGCAGCCGCCGACACACCGAAGGAAGACCGCAAGGACAAGAAAAAGAAAGATAAAAAGAAAAAGGACAAAAAGAAGAAGGACAAGAAAGGCAAGGGTAAGAACAAAAACAAGAAATAACTCGCTGTAACTACACAAGCAAGGATTCGTCCCAGTTCCCGCCGGGTGCTGCCAGTCAGCTGCGCCCTTCATTTGTAACGCAATGTTCATAAAGTCGTAACACAAATGTAACCTGAAAAAGTTAAAATAGAGGTAGTCCGTTTGTTTGCATGAAATATGGCAACTTTCGAGCCCGGTTATGGTTAGCAACACAATCCAACAACATCAGGCACCCACTGCAAGGCATACCCTTAACCGGCCACATCATCTTGACTCGCCGAACAAGCTTAGCAGCGCCTGATCCCCAGAGGAGTTATCTTTATGAATAGCAAATTATTACTCGCCGGTTCACTGCTTGCCGCCGTCAGCCTGCTGACAACCCCTGCGCAGGCACGGGAACTCATTCAGAACAAGGGCTCCGATACCCTGGTTAATGTCGCCCAGGCATGGGCAGAGGCCTATCCGGAGGTCAATCCCGACGTCGCCGTGGCGGTTTCCGGGGGCGGTTCGGGCACCGGCATTGCCGCGATGATCAACGGCACCGTGGACATTGCCAACGCCAGCCGCAAAATGAAGGAGAAGGAAGTGAAGCTGGCCGATGAACACGGCCATCATCCGGTGGAGCATGTGGTGGGCTACGATGCCCTGGCAGTATTCATACACCCGGATAACCCCATAAAATCCATGTCGCTGGAACAGCTCAAGGATATCTACGGCCGTGATCCCAAGGTCCGGAAGTGGTCCGAAATGGGCATCACCGTGCCGGGCTGCGATGACGAAATCGTCGTCGTCAGCCGCCAGAACAATTCCGGCACCTATGCCTATTTCAAGGACACCGTCCTTGGCAAGAAGGGCAAGTACCGCCAGGGCACGCTTGACATGCACGGTTCCAAGGATGTGGTCGACCTGGTGGAAAACACCCCTTGCGCGATCGGCTACAGCGGCCTCGCCTATGCCACTGACCACGTCAAGATGGTCTGCATCGCCACGGAGACCGGGGGTGACTGTGTCAATCCCAGTGTCAAGACTGCAAGTGACCGCAGCTACCCCATCGCGCGTCCGCTGTTCATGTACACCAACGGTGAACCCGAGGGTGCCATCAAGGGCTATATGGACTGGATCCTGAGTGATGCCGGCCAGTGCATCCTGCTCAACAAGGGATATGCACCGGTCAGAGACGTGACCTGCGGTAACTAGGCAGTTCTCGTGACCGTGAATGCGGGGCACGAGCCAGGCAGGTCTGCCTGAGTGGCGTGCCCCGCAACACCACTATTTCGAGTCACATCCCTGGGACACAAACATGAGCCATTATGAAGAACGCCTGGAAAACGATCTGACACGCATCCGCAGCAGCGTGTCGGAAATGGCGGTGAAGGTTGAAACAGCCGTGAAGAATGCGATGCATGCATTGCAAACCGGCAATCACAAGCTTGCAGCGGCGACCATCCTTGCAGATCACCCCATCAACCGGGACATGCGCCGGATCGACCAGCTGTGCCACGGTTTCATTGCCCTGCACCTCCCCAGCGCCGGACACCTGCGGTTATTGTCGTCGGTAATCCGGGCCAATATCGAACTGGAACGCATCGGCGACTACGCCGTCACGATCGCCCGCGAATCCCTGCAACTCCCCAGTCCACCGAGCGGTCCGCTGGCAGCAGAACTGGAACGCGTCGGCAACGAAACCCAGATCATGCTGCGGCAGGCGGTCGAGTCCTTCAATGAGCTCAATGCCGACAAGGCCCGGGCCACCATGGTCCTGGAAGAACAGATGGAAAATGATCTGGACCTGGTGTACGCGGAACTGATGGCCAATGACGAGCGTGATGCTGTCAAGAACCTGCTGACGATCTTCGCCGTTTTCACCCAGTTGAAGCGGGTAGCCGACCAGGCAAAGAACCTTTGTGAAGAGAGTGTGTTCGCCGCCACCGGCGACATGAAGGCGCCGAAAATCTACAACATCCTGTTCGTCGATGAAGACAACAGCTGCCAGAGCCAGATAGCCGCGGCAATCGCGCGCAAGAATTTCCCGGGCAGCGGTGTTTACAGCAGCGGCGGCAGAAAGCCGGCTGCCAGCATTAATGCCGCCGTGGCTGGTTTCCTGGAACGGCATGGCATCGGCATGGAAGACGCGGCACCCGCCCCGCTGGACCTGACGCCGCTGGAACTCACCCGGCAGCATGTCATCGTCAGCCTGCAGGGCCCGGTTTCCTCGTATTTTGACAAGATTCCATTCCATACCACGCCGCTGGAGTGGGATATCGCACCGCCCCCTGCACAAGGCGACTCTGCGGCTTTCGAGGCCTGGCTGGAAGATATTTACCGCGATATGGCCGTGCAGATACGCGACCTGATGGAACTGCTGCGCGGCGAGGGGGCTCCATAATGCCAGCCCCGCTCCCCGCGAAAGGCGTGACGGCGGATTTCGACCGCCGCAACCTCGACTGGTTCATCGACAAGCTGGTGCAGGTACTGGTCTTTATCGGCGGCATCTCCGCCATCATCTTCGTTATCGGCATTTTTGTCTTCGTCACCAAGGAAGGGATGGGGTTTCTGCTTGACCGTTTTGATTTCACCGAGTTCTTCACCAGCCCCTACTGGTATCCGGCCGATGAAGACGACCCTGAATACGGCATCCTGGCGCTGATTGCCGGCACCGCCAGCGTGACCGGCCTGGCCATGCTGGTCGCCATCCCGTTTTCGCTCGGTGCAGCGATCTTCATCGCGGAATTCGCCACCGGCAAAACCCGGGAACTACTCAAGGTCCTGATCGAGTTGCTGGCGGCGATCCCCTCGGTCGTATGGGGCTTCATCGGCCTGTCTATCATGAACCCGTTGATCATCGAACTGTTCGATGTCCCGGTCGGACTGAATGTTCTCAACGCCGGCATTATCCTCGGCCTGATGGCGGCGCCGATCATGACCTCCATTGCCGAGGATGCACTCAAGGCCGTACCGGACCGCTACCGGGAGGCCGCGGAAGCCATGGGCGCAACGCGCTGGCAGATGATCTTCAAGACCGTGTTGCCGGCAGCGAAGAACGGCCTGCTGGGCGCAGTCCTGCTTGGCGTCGGGCGTGGCTTCGGTGAAACCATGGCAGTACTGATGGCAACCGGCCATTCCATCAATATCCCGCACAGCATCTTTGACTCGGTGCGCGCCCTGACCGCAACCATCGCGGCCGAACTGGGCGAGACGGCAGTTGGCTCGGACCACTACCAGGTGCTGTTTACCATCGGCATCTTCCTGTTCCTGATCACCTTCGTCATCAACCTCACCGCCGACCTGATCGTGCGCGGCGTGCGCAAGGGGTAGTCGCAATGTTCGAGGCATCTGAACTCAATTTAAAAAACCGGCGGGTGCAGAAGCTGTACCGGCTGCTGTTCCTGATGATGACCCTGCTGCTGATCCTGCCGGTCCTGCTGATCCTCGGCATGCTGGTCATCAAGGGCAGCTCGGCACTCTCCATCGACTTCCTGTTTACCAGCCCGACCGACGGCATGACTGCGGGCGGCCTGTTCCCTGCGCTGCTGGGCACCATCTGGCTCGTCGCCGTGGCGTTGCTGATATCGGTCCCGCTGGGCATCGCCGCCGCGATCTATCTGAGCGAATACGCCGGGGACAACTGGTTCACGCGCATCATCAACCTCGCCATTATCAATCTGGCCGGTGTGCCTTCTATCGTGCACGCCCTGTTCGGTGTCGGCGCCTTCGTGCTGTATTTCGGTTTCGGCACCAGCATTATCGCTGCCAGCCTGACCCTCGCGATCATGACCCTGCCAGTGGTCATCGTCGCGACCCGCGAGTCCCTGCAGGCGGTACCCTACGCCTTTCGCGAGGCCTGCTGGAACATGGGCGCTACCCGCTGGCAGGCAATTCGCCGGGTGGTGCTACCGAATGCCATTTCCGGCATCCTGACCGGTGTCATCCTCGAGGTGTCACGCACCTCGGGCGAGACGGCACCCATCATGTTTACCGGCGCCGTTTTCTTTACCCCCTTTCTGCCGCAGGGAATTTTTGACCAGACCATGGCGTTGTCGTTGCACCTGTTTGTGGTCTCAACGCAGGTCCCGGGGGTCCCCGAAAACCTGCCGTACGGCGTGGCCCTGGTACTGATCGGCATGGTGCTGCTGATGAACAGCCTGTCCATCGCGTTCCGCACCTACCTGCGAGGAAAAAAGAAATGGTAACAGCAGCACAACCCGCGCAGGGGCAGCACGCCGGGATGAACGATCCGACACCGGTCAAGCTGGCGGTAAAGGACCTGACGATACGCTACGGCAGCAGTGTCGCGCTCGGCAATGTCAGCATGGAGATTCGCGAGCACGAGATTTTCGGCATCATCGGGCCGGCAAATGCCGGCAAGACGTCTTTTCTGAAGTCGCTCAACCGCATGGACATGTTCAATTCCAGCATGCACGTCGACGGTGAAATCCTGTTCAATGGGCGTAACATTCGCCACCTGAAGAACGTCTATGCCCTGCGCTCGCGTATCGGCGTGGTATTTCCCCTGCCTGTCGGACTGCCGATGACCATCTACGACAACGTTGCCCTGGCGCCACGCCTGTCCGGCCTGAAGAACAAGGCGGAACTGGATGTCATCGTCGAGCGCTGCCTGGCCCGCGCCGCCCTCTGGGACGAGGTCAAGGACCGCCTGAATTCACTCGGCAGCCTGCTCTCCGGCGGACAACAGCAACGCCTGACGATTGCCCGCGCATTGTCCCAGGATCCCGAGGTGCTGATGCTGGACGAATTCTCCATTGCGGTCGACCCGGTCACGACCATGCGCATCGAGGACGTGCTCAAGGAACTGAAACATGAAATGACGATCATCCTGGTCACCAACCTGGTCCAGCAGGCGCGGCGCCTTGCCAGCCGCACGGCATTTTTCCTGAACGGCGAGTGCGTGGAGATAGGCAACACCGAAGACCTGTTCACCGGCGAGGTAAAGGACACCCGGACCCGGGATTACGTAGAGGGGCGCTTCGGGTAAGCCTTGCTGTCACAGGGCCCCACCCCGGAAAACGGCGCCTCATTCTACCGGGGCAGGTCGTTACAGGCGCGGCAACCCGGGCGGAACCAGTCACACAAGCTGAATAAACCGGACACATCATGAACACAAGCACCCAGGCAGCCGTTGGTACTTCGCCGGAATACGCCATTCATACCGAGAAGCTGAATCTCTGGTATGGCACATTCCAGGCATTGTTCGATGTCGACCTTGACATCAAGAACGGCATAATCACCTCGCTGATCGGACCTTCAGGTTGCGGCAAGTCGACCTTCCTGCGCAGCATCAACCGCATCAATGAACGCCTCGGTTACGTCAGGATCGACGGCAAGATCTATGTCTTCGATAACAATATCTATGATCCCGGCGTGGAACTGGTGCAGGTGCGCAAGCAGATCGGCATGGTATTCCAGCGCCCCAACCCCCTGCCGATCTCGATCCGTGACAATGTCCTGTTCGGCTATAACCTGCACACCACCGGCAAGCGCACTTCCCGCCGTGAGCAGGACGACATCGCCGAGGAGGCATTAAAGCAGGTACTGCTGTGGGACAAGGTCAAGGACAAGCTGGGCAGCAAGGCCACGGAACTTTCCCTGGAAGAACAGCAAAAACTCTGCATTGCCCGACTGTTGCCAGTAAAGCCCGGGCTGCTGCTGATGGACGAACCCTGTTCCGCGCTGGACCCCAAGGGCACCGAAGCCGTGGAAGAGCTGATCTGGGAACTGCGCGGCAAGTACACGATCCTCATCGTCACGCATAACATGGCGCAGGCGCGGCGCGCCAGTGAGGAATGCATTTTCATGCTGATGGGCAAGGTCGTGGAGCATACCGCAACCGAGGAAATGTTCGTGACCCCGAAAAAGCAGGAAACAGCGAACTACATTGAAGGTCGTTACGGCTGATGAGGCCGGTAATCACCGGGGATTCCATGAACAGGGAACCGGCCGGACGCGCAGTTGACAGTAGCCGCGCATCCCCGGGATCATAGGACCTGCAAGCCCACCAGTCTATGGAACCCACACCGGGCTGCGACCACAAAGACTGCGCATGAGTACAATCCTGGTAGTTGATGATGACCCCGCAATCCGCGAGATGCTGTTGCCAGCACTCGCCGGCGCCGGCTTCGAGACGCAGGAGGCCGCCAGTACCATGGAAGCCCGACGCATCATTGATGCAGCCCCCCCTGACCTGATACTGCTGGACTGGATGCTCCCGGGCCAGTCGGGCTACGAATTCGCCCGGGCGCTCTTCATGGACACCAGTCACCCGGCGATCCCCATCATCATGCTGACCGCGCGCGGCCAGGTAGAGGACAAGGTTGCCGCGCTCGAAGCCGGCGCCGACGATTACGTTTCCAAACCGTTTTCTGTCAGTGAACTGCTGGCACGCATCCAGGCCGTGTTGCGTCGCAGCGCCAGGGACACGCAAGACGAAGTTCATGGTTTCGGAGAACTGCAGATCGACCCCGGCAGTCACCGCGTCAGGATTAACGATACCGCCCTGGACCTGGCACCCATGGAGTATCAACTGCTGCTGTTTTTCCTGAAAAACCAGGAGCGCGTATACAGTCGCAAGGAACTCATCAAGCGGGTCTGGGGCAGCGGCACCTTCGTCGAGGCACGCACGGTGGACGTCCACATCCGGCGCCTGCGCATGGCCCTGGAGCCATCAGGCTATGACCGTCTTATCCAGACTGTCAGAGGCTCCGGTTACCGGTTTTCGGCGCAGGAATAGCAGCGCTGCAGTATTAACTGCAGCCGCGACAAGTCTCTCCTGCTGTCCGCACCGGGCAGCACCACGTTTCCGGGTGACGTATGATATCCGGCATGCGAAACGCGTGGAAAGAAGAACTGGCGCTGCTGCTTGGTATCGTCTTCATGGCGGTGCTGGCCGGCACGCTCACGGGCTGGAAACTACCCTGCCTGCTGGCAGGCCTGCTGGCTTATCTTGGCTGGCACCTGTATCAACTGCAGCGCCTTCCGCAGTTGCTGGCTAACAGGCTGGCTGCCGGACCGCGGCCCTTTGGACTGTGGCGCGACGCCATTGCCCCGATTCGCGCGCGGCTGGCTGAAGATCTCGATCACAGTACAGAACTCGAAAGCCTGGCAGCCGACTTTCGCAGCACCATCAACGCATTACCCGATGCCGTAATCACACTGGACCCGGCAGGTCACATCACCTGGTCCAATCCCGCAGCCGCAAGCCTGCTGGATATTGCATGGCCGGCTGCAGCAGGAGATACGCTGATAGCTGTCGTCCACGACCCGCTAGTCCGGGAATATATGGAGCGTGCCGATTTCAGCCAACCGCTGGTATGCAACGTGCCCGCTGACCCGGCCAGGATCCTGTCGCTCAGGGTCATACCGCCGGAGGACAGTCCCGGCCAGCGTTTGCTGGTAGCCAGGGAAATTACCCGCCAGTATCACCTTGAAAATGCAAAGCGTGACTTCGTGGCCAACATTTCACATGAACTGCGCACGCCGCTGACCGTAATATCCGGTCTGGCCGAACAGCTTGGACTGCAAAGCAGTAACCACCCCGAGCTGCAGCGACCTGCACAGCTGATGCTGCAACAGGTACAGCGCATGAATGAAATGATTACCGACCTGCTGATCCTGTCGCGGCTGGAAGCACAGCAGGAAGCGGGACACGACGCACAAGTTGATGTCGCGGACATGCTCGACACCATCATAGAGGAGGCACGCGCCCTGAGCGGCAGCAATCGCCATGTGGTGATGCTGGAAATTGAAACCCCTGCCGGCCTGCTGGGAGATGCCCGGGAACTGCGCACGGCATTTACCAATCTGGTGACGAATGCAGTGCGCCACACCCCGCACAGATCGGAAATCCGGGTACGCTGGTGTTCGAACGGCGATGGTGCCAGGCTCATTGTCAGCGACAGCGGCGCCGGTATCGCGGCACGTCACATACCGCGCCTGACTGAACGTTTCTACCGCGTCGATCCCAGCCGTTCACGAGATACCGGTGGCAGCGGACTGGGGCTGGCGATCGTCAAGCACATCCTTGACCGTCATGATGCACAACTGGAAATCAGCAGCAAGGTCGGCGGTGGCAGCACCTTTACCTGCAAGTTCCCGCCGCAAAGGGCTATCTGTCTGACAGAAGGGTGATGGTCAACCGGGTGGTCACAGCAAACCCTCCGGCTGCCCTGATAGCAAACGCGGCAAAGGCAATGGTGCCGGTCAAACCGGCACCCGCTGCACCAGATCCTGCGTTAACACGGACTTGCAGCCAGCCTCAGGTAAAGATGCCCTTCAGGGTAAAGAAGAACAACGCAGCCAGAATACCACCAGCCGGCAGGGTCACCACCCAGGACACCACAATGCCGCCGATAACCCGCAGGTCAATGGCACCGATGCCGCGCGCCAGACCGACACCGATCACCGCTCCCACGGCAATGTGCGTGGTCGAAACCGGCAGGCCGGTACGCGAAGCCAGCACCACCGTTGCAGCTGCAGCCAGGGTTGCGCAATAACCGCGACTCGGTGTCAGCTCGGTGATATTGGTACCGATGGTCCGCATGACCCGGTAGCCCATGGTCGCCAGGCCCACGACGATACCGGTACCGCCAAGCACCAGGATCCACAACGGCAGGGCCGCCTTCTGCGCCACCTCACCACCCGACTGGACGATACTGACCACCGCGGCCATCGGGCCGATGCCGTTGGCGACATCATTCGAGCCGTGTGCAAACGCCATGGCACAGGCTGTAAACAACATCATGGGGACGAACACCTTCTCCACGCTTGCATAGTGGAAGTCCCGGTCGGCACTTGGATCAACCACTACACGCTGGATCATCAGCCAGCCGATGAAGGCAAGGGCCAGACCGAACAGGGCAGCAACCAGGAAACTCATGCCCACCGACAATTCGATGTTCAGGTGCTTAAGCCCCTTGAACAGGGTAACCAGGGAGATGATGAAACCCACCAGGAAGACATAGGCCGGCCCCCAGCGCCTGGCGCTCTGGAACGGGTTTTCCGTGTCCAGGATAAGGCGGCGAATGCTCAGCATCAGCACAAAGGCGATGACCCCGCCGATCAGCGGCGACACCACCCAGCTGGCGGCAATCTGCCCCACCTTGCCCCATGCCACGGCGTCGATGCCGATGCCGGCGACCGCAAAGCCGATGATCGCGCCGACGATGGAGTGTGTGGTCGAGACCGGCCAGCCGCGGGTCGTGGCAATCATGAGCCAGACGGCAGCTGCCAACAATGCTGCGAGCATACCGAACACCAGGATCTCCGGGCTGTTGACGATGGAGGATGGATCGATAATGCCCTTGCGGATGGTCTTGGTGACGTTACCCCCGGCGATGAAGGCACCGGCGAATTCAAACAGGGCCGCGATGATAATGGCCTGTTTGATGGTGATCGCACGCGAGCCGACCGAGGTACCCATGGCATTGGCGACATCGTTCGCGCCGATACCCCAGGTCATGTACACGCCAAAAACAACGGCCAGCGCGATAAAGATGAACCCGTATTCAGTTATGATTTCCATCGTTTGTGTCCCAGGATTAATAAACCATTAAGCCGGCTGGATCATCGTCGACTTGTTCCGGCACTGACCTGCCCCTCCCCTGTAACGTGCAGGGCTGCCAGCAAGCGCTTCTTCAGATTGCTCCGGCTGCCGCGCGGCCCGCCTTCATTACCACAGCAGCAAGCTGTATGCCCGGTAGTGCGGCTAGCGCGCGATCAGCAGACGCAACCGGTCACCGACCTTTTCTGCGTAATCCGCCAGGTCGCCGACCCACTCTATGAGCTGGTACCACATCATGACAGAGACCGGTTTCATCTCGTCCTCATGCTCAAACAGCTGCCGCGCCAGCTTGATGCCGAGCTCGTCGGTGTCGTCTTCGATCAGGTTCAGCTTCTCCACCATCTCCTCGACGCGGTTCGCCTCGCGGCCACGGAAGCCCATGGCCAGCAATTCATCGAGTTCCTCGATGATCTGCCCGGACTGCTCGCAGGTATCAATACAGCGGCGCGCCAGCGCCAGCAGATCTTCCTGCATGAAATCCGGGATCTCCATGCGACGTTCGATCAGCAGGCCCGCGATATCCTGAGCGGTATCCGCTATGGAATCCTGCATTTGCAGAACCTCCAGCAGATCGCGCCGGTCCACGGGCATGAACAGACTCTTCGGCAAGGCCCCGCGCATTTCATTCTTGATACGGTCGGCCTCTGCCTCCTGCTCGAATATCCTGTTTTTGCAGGCGGCCACCCTGTCCTGATCACCCGCCGCGAGGGCCTCGAACAGGGGCGGTATTTCACGAGCACACTCCAGCACCACGCGCATATGGCGTTGCAGGGCCGAGAACGGAGACTTGCCGAACAGACTCCCGAATGGATTGGTCGATGACATATTGATATTCCCTGTTATTGCCGCCGGATTGCCCGGTGGGCCGGTTGTAATGAATGAGGAATTTACTAACATATTTCTAACATTGTGTTGATACAAATCAAATAATTTTCACATATAATTTGATTGGCATAGTTGTTTTGATTATTTGTGTCATCAGACTGCCGCATGCCGGCATGCCCCATCCGGACAACTGCTGTCCCGCGTATAAAAACCGGTTACCCTTGCCTGCAACAAGGCGTCAGACAACAGTGCCGCGGTTATCCCTTATCTGACCACCCGCGGCAGGCGTTGCATGGCACGCTTCAGCTCACTCTTGTTCAACCGCTTGAGAGCATCCTTCAGACTGAGCCATTCCCGCTCCCGGTCGGTCTCGTCCCACTTGCGGTGGACCTTGCTGACCTTCATGGCATAGATCTGGACAGTACAGACATCGCCCCACTTGCGGTTCTTATAGATGCCCAGCATCTTGCTGTGGACACTGCCCTGTACGCCGGCTTCCTCAAACGCCTCCTTGGCAGCAGAATTGCGCGGCGTCATGTCAGGCTCGATGACACCCTTGGGGACGATCCAGCGCCCCTTGTTGCGCGAGGTGATCAGCATAACCTCGATCTTACCCTGCTTTTTTCGGTAGGGGATGACGCCGGACTGCTTGTAATTGTTGGCGGATACTTTCTTCCCCATGCTACTTTTCAGCCAGCGCGGCTTCCAGACACTCGCAGAATGTCTGAATCACCTTGATGCGGGCATAGCGCTTGTCGTTACCCTCGACCAGCACCCAGGGTGAATTATGGGTACTGGTATGCTCGACGATGTCGTTGACCGCCAGCTCGTATTCATCCCATTTTTCGCGGTTGCGCCAGTCTTCATCGGTCAGCTTCCATTGCTTGTGCGGCGTCTGCTCCCGCAAACGGAAGCGCTCCAGCTGTTCATCCTTGGAAATATGGATCCAGTATTTCAGCAGCACGATGCCGTGTTCGGTCAGCTGCTCTTCGTAATCGTTGATCTCCGCGAAGGCGCGACGCCATTCCGGCTCGGTGGCAAAGCCCTCGATGCGTTCGACGAGGACACGTCCGTACCAGCTGCGATCAAAGATGCTGATGCGCCCTGCACGCGACAGGTGACGCCAGAAGCGCCACAGGTAATGCTGGGCACGTTCCTCGTCCGTCGGCGCAGCGATTGGAATAACCTGATAGTGCCGCGCATCCAGGGCAGCGGTAATCCTGCGGATTGCCCCCCCCTTGCCTGCAGCATCCGCACCCTCGAACACCAGGATCGCGGATTTTTTCTTCTTCAGGGCCTTGCGATGTAGCAGGTTCAGCTTTGCCTGCCATTCCTTCAGCTGTTTCTTGTATTCGGCCTTGGCCAGCTGCTGGGACATATCAAGCCGTGACAGCACGGTTGCGACCGGCAGCGCTGGCGGCAACTGCTCATCCCCGGTATCCGTCTCTGCGGCTGGCTCAGCAGATGGCGATGATGCCAGCTGTTGCCGTTGCTCCATCCACTGCAGGTGTTTGCGGATTTCATCCCGCACGACGGTTCCCACCGTCAGGCTGCGGTAACACGGATCCATGCCCTCGACAATGTTCCAGGATGCCGTGCCGGTGCTGGTGCGCATGATGGTGCGCTCCGCGGCGGATTCGAAGCGGTCGTAGATATGCCAGTGGTCCCAGTCACGCTGGGTAACACGCCAGCTGGTAAGCGGGTCCTTTTCGAGCTTTTTCAGCCGCTTCTCCTGGGCCTTGTGGCCGAGATGCATCCAGAACTTGAGAATCAGCGCACCATCTTCGGCCAGCGCATTTTCGAATGAGAGAATGCGATCCAGCTGTTCATTGAAGGTCGACTCGTCCGACTTCTCGTAGACCCTGTCGAGAATCGGCCGCGAGTACCACGCGCTCAGAAACAGGCCGATACGCCCCTTCGGCGGCAA
>JASFOC010000005.1:0-17095 GCA_050116715.1 Gammaproteobacteria bacterium | reverse complement strand
TGGACGTGATCGCCCGCAGGCGAGACGGGATCGAGAAGACCCTGGCGGATGCCGGGGCCCGTCATGCGCAGGCTGTTGACCTGCAGAAACAGTACGAGGGACGACTTGCCGAGTGGAGCAAGGAGCAGCAGCAGGCGCGCGAGGCGCTGTCGCAGGAACTGGCAGCCGAACGCAGCCGCAAACTGGCGGAATTGCATACCGAACTGGAACAGGAACGGGAAAAGGCGCGCGTGGTCTGGGTACGCCGCCAGGCCGATGCCATGCGTGAACTGGAAGAGACCGCGCTGCTGCAGGGCACACGCTTCACCACCCGCCTGCTGCAGGCAGCCGCCGGGCCGGAACTGGAGGCACGGCTTGTCGATATCGCGATCAAGGGGCTGACAGAACTGCCCGCCGAACGCGTCAGCGCACTGCGCAACAGCTACGGGAAACCGCTCGAGGCGATCCGGGTGGCCAGCGCCTTCCCGCTTGCGGATGCGCAGCGCCAGCGGCTGGAACAGGTACTGACAGGCATCACCGGCGAGGAACTACCGCAGCACTTCGAGCAGGACAGCGCATTGCTGGCCGGCGTGCGCATCTCCATCGGCGCATGGGTACTTGGCGTTAACCTGCAGGATGAGCTTCAGGGGTTCATGGAACTGGCGCATGCTGGAGGATGAATCCAGCAGCGATACCGGACTGCTCGAGCGCCAGGAAAAATGGCTGCAGCGCTACCGGCCGGAACTGCGCATACGTGAACAGGGTAGCGTCGTTTCAGTCGGCGACGGCATCAGCTGGATCAGCGGCCTGCCTTCCGCCGCCATTGACGACATGCTGGAGTTTGCCGACGGCAGCCAGGCGCAGGTCTTTGACCTGACGGAAGACCTGGTTGGCGCCGTGTTGCTGCGCGACACCGAGAACCTGACCGCCGGTACGGTCGTACAACGCACCGGCCACACCCTGAGTGTTCCGGTGGGTGATGCCCTGCTCGGACGCATCATCGACCCCCTGGGCACCCCGCTCGACGGCGAGCCACCACCGGCCCGGACGCGCTGGCAGGCGCTGGAGTCATCCTCTCCCGGCGTCCCGGAACGCGATTTCGTGCATAAGCCCCTGTACACGGGCATCAAGATCATCGACACCATGATCCCCATAGGCAAGGGCCAGCGCCAGCTGCTGATTGGCGACGAGGGTCTGGGACGCAGTTCCATTGCACTGGACACGGTGATCAACCAGCGCGGCCAGGGCGTCTATTGTGTCTACGTGCTGATCGGCCAGAAACGCTCCGCCGTGGTCAACAGTATCGATATCCTGCGTGAATACGACGCCCTGGACTACACCACCGTGGTCGTGGCGGAAGCGAGCAGCCTGCCCGGCCTGCAGCACCAGGCGCCATACGCCGGTTGCGCCATCGCCGAGTTCTGGATGCGGCAGGGTCACGATGTGCTGGTAATCTACGACGACCTTTCCACCCATGCCAAGACCTACCGCGAACTGTCCCTGCTGTTGCGCCGCCCGCCCGGGCGCGAGGCCTATCCCGGGGATATCTTTTCTGTCCATGCCCGGCTGCTGGAACGGGCCACCTGCCTGAGCACAGCCCGTGGCGGCGGCAGCATGACGGCCCTGCCCATCGTGGAAACAAAGCTCGGAGAGATTGCGGCCTACATTCCTACCAACCTGATCTCGATTACCGACGGGCAGATCTACCTCGACCGCAACCTGTTCGCCGGCGGCTTCCGGCCTGCCATCGATATCGCCCGCTCCGTCTCCCGCATCGGCGGGCAGGCGCAGCACCCCGCGATCAAGCACGAGGCCGGCCGCATGAAACTCGACTACCTGCAATTCCTGGAGCTGGAGGTGTTCACCCGCTTTGGTGCACGCCTCGAGGCCAGCATGGAAGCCGCGATACACAAGGGCCGCGTGCTGCGGGAAATACTCAAACAGGGCCGTCTCTCCCCGCTGCCCGTGAACTACCAGATGGCCTGGCTGGTGGCGTTCAATGACGGTCTATTCGATGGCCTGGACCCCGACGTGATTCCAGCAGCACTTGCTGCACTCGATGAACCGGGCCTGCAGACGCTGCCCGATCTCGATGCCCCGCGCGAGGAATGGCGCACCGCGCTCGCCAACCTGATTGACCTTACCGCGACGGACCCGGGGCCGTGACACGCAGGCGCACCCTGGAGCAGCATCGTCATAGCCTGGCGGAGATCAGGGGCATCATGAATTCCATGAAAACACTGGCATACCTGGAGACCCGGAAACTGGCCCGCTTTCTCGATGCCCAGCAGGCCGTTGTCAGCACCATCGATGCTGCGGCAGCGGATTTACTCAGCTTCCATCCCGACATCCTGCCCGAGGCGCAGGCTGCAACACCGGTCTTTCTGCTGATCGGCGCCGACCGCGGCTTTTGCGGTGACTTCAACCGCGCCCTGCTCAGGCAACTGGAATCCACCCGGCAGACAGCGCCACCCGGTGATCCTGCCGTGATCGCCATCGGCCGCAAACTGCATACGCTGCTTGACAGGGATACCCGGGTGGTGGCCCGGATTGATGGCGCCGCCGTGGTGGAGGAAATCACAGCTGTACTCAACCGGCTGGCGGATGAAATCATTTCCCTGCAGCAACAGCACGAAGCACTCGAGGTGTTTTGTATTTACCATGGCAGTGAAGACGGCGTGGTAATGCAACGTCTGTTACCCCCCTTTGCAGGGCTTGCGCACAAGCCGCAGGCCTTCCCGCATCCACCAGTGCTCAATCTCACACCGGCAGCGTTGCTGGCTGCCCTCACCGACCAGTACCTGTTCGCAGCCCTGCACGCCATGCTGTATACCTCGCTGATGATGGAAAACCACCACCGCGTCACACACCTGGAGGGGGCGGTGAAACATCTTGATGACCAGTCAGCAGACCTGGCGCGACAAAGCAACACCCTGCGCCAGGAAGAGATCATCGAAGAGATCGAGGTGATTCTGCTGAGCGCCGCCAGCCTGGGTGAATAACGCGAAGGTCGATATCGCCGCAACAATCACAGCCACCCTGCATATCCCCTCTCCCTCCAGAAGCACCGGGAAGGCTGGCAGAGCTAGGCAAGAAGTTAACGCACAGGCAGGTATTGATACACGGAAAGGCGCAACGGCGTGCGTCAGCAACCCGGTCAATGGCGCCATCAACTCACCAGGAATGCCACGGTTAACCAATCATCAGCACTGTATCGTTGATACAGCGCCTGTGGTTATGTGTTTCGAGCTCCAGCATCTGTAGTGTGATACACAGACTACCTTCTGTTAAAGCGCATAGGATATCCGAGAATTCCTTGTCGTCATGTAAATCAAATATATTCACCAATGATTCACTCTGGCCATCTCCATATGCGAACGGACCGGGTCCAACAGTGTTTGACACACTGCCATCAAGGCAAGCAGTTGAAAGTGTACCAGCGAGGTTCGAGCGATCCAACGGTGCGGGTATTCGGGCATCGCAGTCATGCGCTTCGGCGCCAGGAGCGGCGATATGGCCTAATGTCACAGCGGCACCCAACAAGCCATCATCGTGGTAATTAACACCCTTTATTTCATATACGCCCGGCGCATTGTTTGTGAAGTTAAAGATTATTCCATTCGCTCTGACATCCGAGATATACAGACAAACATGCGGCAACAAAGAAGCGGCGTCTGCACTGTATTTGAAGCCAAGCTTGATACTTGCACGCTGGCACATCGCCCTGAGGCAGGAAGCCAGAGAAGAATACTGCAAGTCATGTGCAGCTGAATTCGACATTCGTATTGCCAGGCTAAATCCCTTCTATAGCAGTAATATTCACCACTTTGCAGGGCGAATCTATTCGTAGAAATACTTACATCAACGACAAAACAGGCTTATCTTGACCGGTATCAAGTACAGAGCATCCTGGTATCTTCGACATCCCCCATTATTACCTGGCAAGAGGATCAGCACTGCCGCCCGGCTGAACGGAGACCCGGTATTCCAGTGTCTGCCTGTATCTGGCGTATCCAGATGCCATGGATAGGGCACAAGCACGCCATGCCCATCAGGTAAACAGTTGTTCCAGAACCAGCCAGCAATGGTCATTCCCACCTGAGGCACTTTCTCCCGGATGGGGTATCAGACCGGCTGGACAGTCGGGCGGAACAGGATTTCGTTCACTTCCTCGTCCTCTGGCTGGGGTATCACGAAGGCTACCATGCTGACCATGGTACTGGCCGTCACACCGACTCTGCTAACGACGTCGCTGACATCTTCTGCCAGCCGAGGTTCGGGCGTCGATCCGCAGGCTTTCCAGCGGCGAGAGCGGCATAATAAAGAGGCCGGACACAGTGATTGGGAATGATGCGTTGATTTAGACCGGTTTAGCCTGCAGATTAACTTCGCTGTCAGAAAATGTATCCGGCACCTTGCACGCCGATCAGGCAAGCATGAACGTATAGCCTCCACCTACCGAAACATTCACCTTATCGCCGACCGAAACCGGGATGGCAAAGCCCCCGAAGCCCAAATCCGGGACGTCGAAGCTGACCACGACACCACCGCCCATGCCTGCTGCGCCTTCCACGGTGACGGCAACAAAGGGCCCGGCGTAATTCTGCGAAGATGAGGTGTACAAGCCCAGCGCCACATCGCCGGCTCCGCCGGCCGAGGCACCCAGCGACAAACCCACCGAACCGTAGTGCTTCACGCTGGTGAAATTCCGGAGTTCCGTGACAAACCCGAGCGCCCCATCCACGCCCGCAACCGCCGCGACACTGCCGCCGAATTCCACGCCAAAGGAAACGATCGATCGGTCCGCCGCCTTGCAGAGGGCTTTGTCCAGTTCCGGGGAGGTGGCGATGTGTTTCATCGCCGCGGCCGTCTTCGGGTCCATGCGCTTCTGCGAGGCCGCATGACGCAACACTTCAATCTCACCGCCAAGACGCAAAGCAACCTGCGGCCACGCCTTCACCAGTAGCCGGATGATGTCCGCATACTCACTGACTCGTTTCACGGCGAACGACTTGAGGAGAGCTTCTTCGTCGGAATCAACCACGCGCTGGATCTCGTCTTTGGCGGCCTTGAACTCCCCTTGCGAATCCTTGACGGCCGAGTGCAGCGCACGGGACACAAAATGACCGCCGGATTGCTCCGCACCAGAAGCCGTATCCAGCAGGGTTACCCCGGCACCGGCGACATCAGACGCCACCGCCTCGCCCGCTTTTTTCAAGGCTTGGCCAATGCCTTCGAACGGATACGGATTCGGTTCCATTTTTCATTCATCCTGTTGATTGTTTGTGAAATAAAGAAATAAAGGGGCCCCTTTTATGCCAGACCCTGTGGGTTTCTCGCTTGTAATCCTTCATCACGAAGCATAACCCAACCGGCCTATCCATCGCCTGAAGGTGAGGGTTTACGGATCCTCTATCGGGGACTCTAAAAGTGCTCCCAGACTCTCTGTAGAACCACGAACAAGAACGCCGTCGAACAGCCAAACATCAGCACACCAGTTATCGCGATCAGCGTGCTGAGATGTCTCCAGGGATACTTCAGCAGGATGTCACCGTAGCCCAACGTTGTCATCGATGCACTGGTGAAGTAGGTACCCTCGGTAATACTGGGTAACAGCCGTGTCCAGCGGAAAAAAAGGCCCCATACAGTGGCCTCCGTCACGTGCGCCAACATGAGTGCGAAGAAGCAACCGAGGAGGATAAGCTTGCCGCTATCTTTCGGCCCCAGGTTCTCCAGTAGCCATGCCTTGTAACGGAGCGAATCGCCGATCACATCAAAAATAACCACCACATGAAAATAAAACAGCACAAGCGCCAGCAGCAGTGCACAGCCATAGACCCCGAAAATTCTTCTACGGGGAGGGGGAAAATGCTTGTCTGGCATTGGTCCATCTGATGTGTTTTGACGCACATCTCCCTTTTCGGGCTGTGTTTCAAATAACTTGCTGTTCACGCGTGTAGTCTCCTTCAGGGCTGACATCAATCCCCTGGCATCGGGTGTAGTCGTCCCGGGCAATTGCCCCCTGGGGGTTTTGTCGGTCCCTTCTCATTTCTGTGAGCAGCACAGGACAATGAGAAGGATGGGAGGCCCTTGAATGACAGGACTTTGAGGCAATCAGCCATTACATTGTCTTTGCTACGTCGATGGTGCGAGCCTTCATGGAATCGTAGATTGGCGAATTGCCCATCAATGTGGGAACGGCCATAGCCGCGAAAGAAGCCCAGAGCATTGGTAATGCCTGATTGAAAGCACCGGTCATCTCGAAGATCAGGATCATTCCGGTCACCGGCGCTCGAACCGTTGCGGTTAAAAAAGCTGCCATGCCGACGATAGCAAAGCTGACCGGGGTGGCACCGGCATCTGCCACGGACTGCGGGCACAGCAGACCGAATCCCAGGCCAAGGCAGGCACCCAACGCAAGGATGGGCGCGAACAGGCCACCAGGCGTGCCCGCGGCATAGGACATTGGGCCGAGCAGAAACCGAACAGCGAAAATTACGGGTAATGCTGTCAGCCCGATTCCACCGACGAGTGCCTGCTGGGAAATCGTATCGCCGCCGCCAACCATGTGCGGGGCAAACCATGCCAGCGCACCCACCAGCGCACCGATAAAGAGTGCCCGGACCTCCGGTCGCCAACGGGTCAAACCGTCAAACAGCGCACAGGTTTTGATAATTAACCGGTTGTATGCAACCCCTGCCAACCCGGCCAGTATACCCAGTAAGGCATAGATGGGGCCGGTCCACGAACTGGGATTGGAGAGTTCTGCCACATTGAAATCAGGCTGCCGCCCGAGCAATATTGATGCTACCGCGATGGCCGAACAGGAGGTGCCCAGTGCGGCGATGGCAATCCGGACATCAAATCGACGGACCAGTTCCTCCAGCACGAATACCGCTCCGGCTATAGGGGCATTGAAGGCCACAGCCAGCCCGGCACCGGCACCCGATGCGAAAAGGGCAATACGATCAGTGGTTGGCAGCCGGAAAATACTTCCCCAGAACTGGGCAAGGTTGGCGCCCATTTGCACACTGGGACCTTCCCGCCCGAGCGCTAAACCACCTCCTATAGCGAACAGGCCACCTATAAATTTGATGGGCAGCAGTAGCAGCGGGGCCGCGGGCAACTTGCCCTCAATCACCGCCTCGACGTGGGGAATTCCGCTACCAGCCGCAGGTTGCCCGGAACGCTGCACCAGCCAGGCAGCAAAAGCGGTGGTTGCTGCAACCGTGGCACAAACCAGAAGAAAGCCCGGCACCGGCCACTGGTGGGCCCAGGTGATCGCGTCAGTGCGAGCAGTGTTCATGTGTTGCAGTGCCACTCGAAAGCACCCGATGACAAGGCCGATTACGGCACCTGTGAGAAGCGACAACAGGGCCAGTCCTGCCAAGCCAGACTTTCCACTTTCACTGGCCTGGCCCCCTTCGGGGTTCGTGCTCATAGCTGGAAGGGTCCTGGGGCTTGAGGGTGTCGTGATGGCGTCATTCGCGTCTCTCCCTGGACAATGCAAAATGTGCGAAAAGATGAATGACGAATTGAACCAGAGCAAAAACAATTCATGTATGCCAACGAGTCAGCCTGTGCCTGGCGCGCCTGATTCCGGGATGAAGTATAAACAAATAAAGGGGCCGGATACAGTTATCAGGAATGATGTGTTGATTGAGACCGGTTTAACCTGCAGATCAACTTCGCTGTCATAAAATGTATCCGGTCCCTGTTACGGAACAGGACGCTCAGGCACTGCCTGCTGTTGTTGCAGGATGGCATGAAAAAGATATACAACGCTTAACTCATCGGCCCACGCTGTAGTATGCCCGCTAGCGCTTGTTGCCGGGTTTTAATTTCTCTGAGTGGTAGGCCAGATGCTCGCCAATAAAACTGGCAATAAAATGATAACTGTGATCATACCCATCCTGCATCCTGAGTGTTAAGTGCTGACCATTTTCGGCACAGGCCGACTGCAGATTTTCCGGTAACAGCTGCCCTTCATCATAAAATTCATCTGCCGTTCCCTGGTCGACAAGAATATCCGGCACACGTGCGCCCGACTTGATGAGTTGCACGGCATCATAACCCTGCCACAGGGTTTCGTCGCTACCCAGGTAGGCACTGAAGCACCCCTTGCCCCATCCGCATTCAACCGGATTGCAGATCGGCGCGAATGCGGATACGGATCGATAGGCCCCGGGATTTTTCAACGCGCAAATCAAGGCTCCATGGCCCCCCATCGAATGACCGGAGATCGATTTATTACTGGCTTGAACCGGAAGATTCGCCTCTATTAATTCAGGCAATTCCTTAACGATATAGGAATACATATGATAGTGGGTATCCCAGGGGGATTGAGTAGCATCGACATAAAACCCGGCGCCCTGGCCCAGGTCGTAACGTCCCTTATCATCCGGCACGTCATCACCGCGTGGACTGGTGTCCGGAAAAACAATAGCGACACCTGATTCAGCGGCATATCGCTGCATGCCCGCCTTGGTTCGCGCATTGTCGTCTGTGCATGTAAGGCCGGACAGCCAGTACAAGACAGGAACTTTTCCTGTACTTGCCTGAGGCGGAAGATAAACCGAAAAAGTCATCTTGCAGTTGCAACTCGATGATTGATGTTCATAACGGTTTAGAAATCCGCCGCATTCTTTTATTGATTCTATTGCTTTCATGAGACTAGAAAATAATCACGGAACGAATGCTTTTACCTTCATGCATCAGGTCAAATGCAGTATTAATATCTTCTAATGGCATGGTATGAGTCACAAGCAAATCCAGTTCGATTTTGCCACTCATATAACGATCAACATAACCTGGCAGTTCGGTCCTGCCTTTAACACCTCCAAATGCCGTACCTTTCCAGGTTCTTCCCACTACCAGATTAAAAGGTCGGGTCTGGATGACCTGCCCAGCGCCAGCAACACCAATGACGGTCGAAACACCCCAGCCCATGTGAGTGCATTCCAGCGCATCCCGCATCACATGCGTATTGCCAATGCACTCAAAAGAGTAGTCTGGACCGCCGTTGAATGTATCTTGCATGTATTCAACAAACGATCCGTTAATATCACCCGGATTGACAAAGTCAGTGGCACCCAGTTGTTTGGCGAACTCGAATTTGGCAGGGTTGATATCTATTGCAATTATGCGACTTGCCTGCGCCATCACCGCACCCTGGATGCAAGATAATCCGATACCTCCCAGCCCGAACACAGCGACAGTAGAGCCAGGTTCGACTTTTGCAGTATTCAACACCGCGCCGATACCAGTTGTGACACCGCAGCCAAGCAAGCATACCTTGTCTAACGGTGCGGCCTTGTTGATTTTTGCCAATGCAATTTCCGGAACAACCGTATATTCGGAAAAGGTCGAGCACCCCATATAATGAAAAATATCTTTGCCATCTTTTGAGAAACGACGGGTACCATCAGGCATATAGCCAGTCCAGACAGTTTTTGCAATTGACTGGCACAAGTTGGTTTTAGTTGAATGGCAATATTCACATTCACCACACTCTGGAATATAGAGTGGAATGACATGATCTCCAACGCTCAGACTTTTAACATTTGGGCCGAGTTCCACGACTTCGCAACCGCCTTCGTGACCCAATACACAGGGGAATGAACCTTCTGGATCATCACCCGATAGTGTAAAAGCATCAGTGTGACACACCCCGGATGCGACAGTGCGCAACAGCACCTCCCCTTCCCTGGGAGCCATCACGTCAATCTCTTCGATAGATAGCGGCTTTTTAGCCTCCCATGCAACAGCAGCTCTTGCTCTCATTTAAATTTGTCCTCAAGTGAATAAGTATTTTTTTGATGGCGCAATTATGCCTGATAAATCTACCAGGTATCAGGCTGACCTATCGGTCATCCCGGGTGGATATCAGTTCTTCCTAATATTCGCAAATACATCGCTGATTCAGCCTGTGGATAAATTCAGTTCCATATGATGTGCGGATCACAGGCTGACTGAGCAAGGATGACACGCATGAATGACACTTAAACAGCTGGATGACCACTTCCAGCCCCTTCCTCACCAGCAGGCAAAAATTGTGGATGTCCGGTGTAGCGCCTATTCCGGTCACCGGGCCTGCTTACTCAGGTATTCTTTCGGGAAGGCCCGGAACCGGGCGGTAACTCGCCGTTCACACCACGCTAACACTTCCAGTGTGTACGGCAAGAAACAAAGAGGCCGGATACAGTTATGAGGAATGACGGGTTGATTGAGGCCTGTCTGACCTGCAGATTAACTTCGCTGTCATAAAATGTAGCCGGTCCCTTTTACGCCCGGCTATTCCCTTGAATGGCATCTATGACTTGGTTGCCGCAATAGTTGCCGGTGTCGCATGCAGTTTGCACTACCGACAGCTTAATAACTAGATGCAATGTATCGCATACGCCCTTCAATGAATCCCCACGTTTTTTAACGACACTCCTTTCTATGACCGGTTCAATATCAGGGATATCTCAAGATCATGTAAATTTTCGGCAACACAGCATTTAACTGTTCGAATGAATTGCACAAACTTATTGAAAATAATTGAATCAATCCTGTTATGCTCATCACTATCTGACGGTAACTCAATCATGAAAGATAAACTGCTATTGCTGCTTACCATTATCCTTGCCTCCGTTTTAACGCTGGTGTTCGCCGAAGGTGTTTATGCACTCTGCAAAACCAAGCGCTATCAAACGAGCATAACCTATGCGATATACCACTGGGCGAAAGGACATCTTGCAGGCGAAAAGGATATAGTGTCATGGGATCCTAATAGCCGTACTATCATCTATAGTCAAATTTTCGAAAGATATATCGATAATTACCTGCAGGATGGTATCGGACTCGGCAATTCATATTACTCCGAACTCAGAACAGAGAGAGTCAACATGAATGAGACTCGCGACGGGTGCATGATACAGAAGCCAAACCTTGACAAGGAGATGACCTATTTGCGTGCCGGCCTCTACTCGCCCTTTGCCCCAGTCATCGCCTTTTATGACAAGGATACAAAATTATCCCCCGAGGTTACTCATTTCCTTGATCGTTACGCCATTCGGCGCATTCGCCATCGCACCAACGATCGCGGAGAGCGACTGACGCTACCGATGGTGGAATCCACGAAAAAGGTCATTGTAGCGGGTGATAGCGTAGCCAACGGTGCCATGCTGAACGACTCCGAGACGCTCGCGTCGAGACTGCAACTGCGTAACCCGGACAGGCAGTATGTCAATATCGGCATTGGCGGCGCCGATGCAACAGATATCCAGTGCGCCCTGGATCGAGCTGGCAGAGACTATCACGGGCAGATCGTCGAATTGATCTACATTTACTGCGAGAATGACTTCAAGGACGACAAGCCTATGGGGCAACCCGAGGATGTTATTGCCTGGCTGCAAAAATATGTGCGTTCCGAGAATATTCCTCGAACAACAGTAATCTACGCCCCGTACATTTATAACATAATTCCGCACATTACCCGTTTCAGGGGCGGTTACCGTGGTGGACGTTATGAAACACACAGTAACGAAAGACGGCGACTGGAGGAACTCACCATGAAGGCCGGATTTAAGTTTGTCGACATAGGTGCACTGGCGCTCGCAGAAGTCGAAAACACTGGCACCCAGTATGGCCCTCTACTGCTGTTCGCCGACGAGGCGCACTGGTCTCCCGCCGGGAGTGAGTACATGGCCGCATTCCTGTCCAACGAGGATACACACATTCGCAAATAAAGGGACCGGATATATTTATTTGGGATGATGGGTTGATTAAAACCTGTTTGACCTGCAGATTAACTTCGTTGTCATAAAATGTATCCGGCCCCTTTTAGTACCCGATAAAACACAAAGCCATTTGGTATAACGATGGTGGCAACATGACGAGGCTCGCCGCCACCATCGTCCTTCCAGCCTGGCGATATCTGGAACTTCCAGTGCGCGTATCGCAATGAGTATCTTCTTCCGTTGATCCTGCCCAGTATCAGCGATACCGCATGGGCTGGTCGATGCCCTTGGCAGGGTACATCGGCGTGCGCAGCGAGTTGAGGAATATGAGCAGGTCATCCTGATCCGCGGCTGACAGCTGGCCGAAGATGTGCATCACGGACAGCTCACCTACCAGTACCTCATCGGTCACGCCATCGAGGTCCGCGTCGGCGCTAGCACTACCCACCAGCTCCTCCACCAGTTCCTGCGCCTGCATACCCATGTGGAACTGCAGAGCTTCGACGTCGAAAGCGTGCACCGGGATGAACTCACCCTTGCGACAGAAGGGCCGCACAACGAGGTCATCGTCGATGCCCACGACACCCGAGACATCGAAGTCGCCCGTCGTGTCGTAGTAGGTGATGCTGCCGAAGTCGACGCCCTTGATAACCAGAGTCACTGGCGTCCCCGGACTGGCCTGCGCCGGAATGACGACAATATTGGCCATTGATCGATTTCCTGATTTTGAGATAGGTACTGGAAACCCAGTTCATGCTAGGCTCCATATCAGTCGCTGGAATGGGATATGATTGGACATTCTCGCAGCCAGCTGTAGCGGTCGAACCAGCAACGACCCTCAAAACAAGGAGATAGAACCAATGCCGGAACAAAACAACCGGAAACTGGCCGCTGACCTTGAAAAGTCTCTGGGTTTGCAGCATCCGCCTCTTGCCATCCACTTCACCCAGGAGGCCCCGCCGGGGGTGAAGCCCTTTGCCGAAGAGATGCCGGCCCCAACCGATGACGGGCGGACCGGGCGCGTTCCTGCCGGCTGCGTTTTCTGGATGAAGGCCGAGGGTCGGACCTTCAGCACAGTGGCGGAGGACCACGCCAACTGTAGCGTGGGCAGCGTTACCCATGGATTTAAGTCACTGGAGGAGGTTGGCGGGAAATCGGATGTCGGCGCACTGGTTGGTGCCGGCTGGGTTGCCCCCGAGATGTTTCCCGAAATCCCGGTTATTAAAGCGCGTCACCGCTACGTGAGCTACGGCCCGTTGCAGGATGCCGAAACAATACCTGATGTGATCTTTCTGCGTGTGAACGCCAAGCAGGCCATGACGATTTCGGATGCCTTCCCCGGCCTGCGTTTTGAGGGCAAGCCGCAGTGCCATATCATCGCCATTGCGAAGGAGCAACAGGAAGTGGCGATCAGTGTCGGTTGCATGCTGAGCCGGGTGCGCACCGGTATGCCCAATACCGAAATGACCTGTGCCATTCCGGGTGCGCGACTCGCCGAGGTGGTGCAGCAGATCAAGAAGACGACAGTCATCGACGGTACGGTGGCCAATTACGCTAGCGAGGATACACGGCGCTTCGAGACGCGCTAACACTGTTTCCTTCGCAGATCCACTCACGCCGAGAGTAATTCTTCCAGTGTGTGTGGACTTTATTTGATGTGATTTAATGCCATAACACCAGCGCCGGCTTTCAGTACGATACAGACATGCTCGGTAGCGCGGTTGATGTTCGATCAGGGCCCGGAAGCCGCCATTCACTGGTTGCTTAAATTACGATTCTCTGAACGGTCGGAAGGGACAGCAAACCTACCGTGACCGGGGAAACCAGGTATGTCCTGGTTGCTGAGGAACCGGTCCTTCAAGAAATTTGTATTGAGGGAATGGCACAAGGTCAGTCTTTGGCCGGCTGCTGGGGCGTTTTACCCGCAGTCTTGATCGTTGGTGATGAAATAGTCTGCGCACGCCAGGCCGCTGGCGACAAACCGGTAGCGCGCTTGAAAGCACGGCTGAAGGCGGCTTCCGACTCGTAGCCCACATTTTCCCCGATCCTCGCGAGACTGCCGGCATGGCTGGTGAGCATGCCAGCCGCTATTTGCATGCGCCAGTTGAACAGATAAGTTATAGGTGCGACGCCCAGGTAAGTCTTGAAGCGTTGTATAAGAATCGTGCGTGATGTGCCCACTTCCCGCGCCAACCCGGCAAGTGTCCAGGGTCGGCGTATATCGCCATGCATGAGCCGAATGGCCCGGCCCACGTGAGGGTCTGACAGTGCCGTAAACCAGTTTTGAGTCCCGCAGGGTAGCGACTCCATGTAACACCGCACAACTTCGATAAAGAGCAGTTCACTGAGTTTTGACAGGACACTCTCGGTCCCTAACCGCTGCCTGCTGCTCTCCTGCATGATCGCCCTGATCAGGGTGCTGAGCCAACCGTCTCCCGCTGTATAACCATCCGCTATGTGAATTATACGTGGCAGTGACTGGATGACTGGATTGAATGGCAGCCTGTCACAGCCGAGAAATCCGCAAATCAGACGCGTTTCATCCTGGCCGCCCCCGAACTGCTCCAGGTAGAACGGAGGAGACGATTCTTTCGCCTGGTCGTAAATGCTGAGATCGGGTTTCGCCCGCATCCCGGGATTGCTGGCCAGCGTGTGGCTGTCACCCTGTGGGAACATCACCACACTTCCAGGCCCAAGGCGCACCGGCTCACCGTCGCCGTCCACCAGAGTTGCCCAGCCACTGCCACTGGTTACTACATGATATTCAATAACATGCTGGGATCCCGGCAAGACCCGGTTAGCCAACGTGGACGCGGGCGGTGCCTCAGCTACCCAGGGTGATGACGCGGCGACATCAAAAAAGACAGCACCCGACAATCTTACCGCTCCGAGCACGCTAGACAGGATATCTTTGCTCATCACAAGGACCTGCGCCCATATCATCTATCCGCCTGTGACATCGCTACGCCCACATCCGCACGATCGGCAAAAGATTGCGACCGTTCGGTCATGGGCAAAGCATACACCAGCGCCTAATGTTCTTCATGAGAAGTCGTGATGCCGGCGGAAGGCACAGGTTACATAACTTACTTCCGTCACGGGCGTCACTCTAAAATGGACCCGGACAGATCAGCACCAGGACCGGGAACCACATTCACTCGATGACACAGGAGGAACCTCGTGAACACATACATAATTCGTCGCCGTAACGCCTGGAAGAATGCCCGGGAACTTGAAGCCACCGCTGCACTGTCACTACGTATCGGGAACGACGAAATGGCCGATCGGATTCGCTGGATTCGATCCTACGTTGTCCATGAAGCAGATGGAACGCTTGGTACCGTCTGTGTGTATCAGGCAATGAACACTGATGCCATTCGGGAACACGCCAGACGGGTCGGGATGCCGGCGACTGAGATTACGGTCGTTGCCGACACTGTGGTCATTCGGAAGGATCCCGAAGAAACCGGGAAAGCTGCCTGAGGACCGCAAGCCGGGGGCGTCGGCGAATCAATGGCACCTAAACCGCTAACTTTCGCACTCCCCCGCCTAAGGCAATCGTGCGTTCGGAACGCTTTCACATACAGGAGATAATGTCATGCCTTTGATTACTGTAAAGCTGATAGAAGGCGTATTCACGCCGGAACAGAAGGTTGAAATAATCGAAAAACTCACTGACACAATGGTGGCAATCGAGGGTGAAAATCTGCGCCAGCTAACGTTCGTGCTTGTTGAAGAAGTCAAGCAGGGAGACTGGGGCGTAGGCGGGAAGTCCCTGACGGCCGCCGACGTGCACAGGCTACAAGATTCTGTAGCTGCCTGACCTCCATAAGGGCGCCAGCAGACAGAACCATACTGCCTGGCGCCATCCTTTTTACCGATATACAGTCGTTGGCGTCTATGTCCAACTTTATATTTGTGGCATGCCAGGGCATGGCAGGGTGCCTGATACAAGTTCCAAAACGGGAATGCGGGTGCAGGCAGGCCATGACTGGAATGCCGCAACCTTGCGCATTCAGATTTTACCAGCAAGCTTCGGCAAGTCGGCCAGAATTCACTTTTCCTCGGGCACGTTACCTGTGAACCAAAGCAGACCCGTCAGGCGAGAGCAGCATGGGCCTGCATTGACTTGGCTATAGCTGAATGTAAATATTATGACGAATTCTGTGCGACGATTCCGGCGCCCTGCAGGCGCGGTATGCAGCGAATTATTCTGGCACTTACCACTACACTTGCCCTTGTCCAATCCAGGTGCCGACCATCTGCACCATGGGCTTGGAGTATGATGTCAAATAATCAGGAAAACAGTATTTGCCACCGTTCAGAATCAGATTCAACATGGCAAGTGTAAAAAATCACATGCCGATGCTGTTGCTGTTCCTTAGGCGTAGCATGGCGCGTTTTGAGAAGGAAAATCCGCTGGCTTGTGTCATTACCGGGATGGAACACAACGGAACCACGCTCGTGTCACAGCTGCTGAACGGGCATCCGCGGGTGGCTTCGGGCGTAGAGTGTGGATTGTTATCAAGCCATATTGTTGACTTTCATAAGATTGAACCATTCTACGAATGACTATGTGGACACGGATGGGGCTGGGCGCTATTGCCACAACATCGGGAGAAACTCCTGAAGGCAAGATCCTATGCAGAAGCATATTGCATGCTGGGGAGATTCAAGGGACTCGGTCAGGAAGATCCTCGTTTGCGGTAAATTTTTACTGGTTCGAACCTGATTTATGACAAAACGCCAAGGTATGTCTACCAGCCAAGCAGGATCGCAAAAAAATAGGCAAGCCGTTTATTGTCATGTTCAAGAGCCCGAACGAAGCCGTGGCATCCGCCCTGAAGCGAGGCAAAATATTTCGAAGTACCTGAGGCGCTATGCCAAAGCCATGGACGAAATAAGACGTGCAAAAACCCGGTATCCGGATCGGATAATGATTGTGAACTACCGATCCCTGGCCAGTAATCCCGGCGTAGTGATGTCGAGGATCGCCGACTTCGTGGAACTCGACGATAGAGTCGAGCTTAGCCTGGAGGGGTACAACAAGCGATTTGGCGAGCATATCCACAGCGGAAACCCTTTTTCCAACAAACAGATATGCCACAGTGCGCCAAGTATGGCGCTGTCCATGGAAGAGGAGATGTTACATGCAGATTTCAATCAAAAAGAATGTGAGCAACTGCGATTTATTGCGGAGAACAGTATCTAGCCAGTGATACATCTCTCGATACGAGGTAAAACGGTTCTGCGTTGATGCTGCCTTGCTGATAACCTGCATGCAAACCTCATCGGCTACAGCTAATGCATCATCTTACCCAACTTTCAATATGATGCTCTGGTACTAACTTTCTTAACTGTTTACTTAAACCTAGTTTTAAAGACCATGGAAT
>JASFOC010000004.1:0-18332 GCA_050116715.1 Gammaproteobacteria bacterium | reverse complement strand
CTGCAGCACGCCAAGAGCCTGGTGCTGACGGTGGAACAGGCGCGGCATGATGTCGGTTTGCCAAGCCGCTACCGTGCGACGATTCGTATTGGCGGGCGGATCGCCCTGTGGGAGGGATTCCTGCCTCGCTGGGTCGGCTGGATGCGCAATGCCGCTGCCGATGTGTCCATCCGCAGCGAGATCGGTTTTGAGGAGGACCTGATGCGGCGCCTGATCGAGGGCACGCTGGATGTTGGCCTGATGTATACCCCTGGCCACACACCGGGGCTGGTGGTCGAGCATCTTTTCGATGAGACGCTGGTACTGGTCAGCTCGCGGCGTGACACCCGCTGGCCCGGCGAGGATTACATCTACGTTGATTGGGGTCCCGGTTTTTATGCCAAGCACCGTGAGAGCTACCCGGATCTTGAACGGCCTGCGCAGGTAGTCAATATCGGCTGGCTCGGGGTTCAGCTGGTGCTGGCCAATGGTGGCAGCTGTTTCCTGCCCGTGCGCATGGCCCAGCCCTTCATCAGCGACGGCCGCCTGTTCCTGGTCAGTGAAGGGCCCGAGTTCATACATCCGGCCTATATGGTGTTCCCGCGTGAAGCCGACAGCGAGTCCTTGCACCTGGCCCTGCACGGTCTGCGCGAACTGGCAGCAGAGGTCGAGACAATCACGCCGACCTGAGCGGTCACAACACCTGCAGACCAGCACTGCAAGCCTGTGGTTGCGCCTGGCGCATGGCTTGTCAGCCGGGACGGCCGTCAACACGTGGCTGGATGAATACCCGGGCATAGGAAATCACGAATATCGCAAATGCCACACTCCAGAATATTCCTGCCAGGACAATCCACGCGCGCGCGTGATCACTATCGATGACGGGCAGGAATACCCGGGAAAACGCTGCCAGGTTGACCAGGATGAATGCCCGGCTCATGGCGGCCCCGACCTGTAATGCACGACCCGTGTGACCCAGTGCGACGCGTGCCATCATGCCCAGCGTGATCGTCCCGATACCTCCCGCTGTATAGGCATGGATGGCCAGCATCGGATTGACCAGCCCTGCTGCGGACAGCGCCTGCAGCAGGAAGCCGGCGACCAGCCAGGCATAGCCGAGATGCAGGATCCAGAGTAACGGGACGCGCCAGACCGCATTCCGGTACCAGCCGAACAGCCGTATGCCGTGCGCGATTGCAGCGAGTCCCGCGGCAAGCATCACTGCGATTGACGGCGCGTGTGCCAGTTCCAGGGCTGTCAGAATGATCAAGCTGCCAAATGCAAGGATTTCGACCGGTTTCCATTGCCTTGTCGTAACGCCACCGGCAAGGCCTCTCTCGGTGAAGAAGGGGATGACCCGGCCACCCACGATCGCGATGAGGAGCACAATCAGGTAAACAGCGAGGTAGGTGCCGCTGTTTGCTGTCGTCTGCGTCAACCCGAGTCGCTGTAAGTGCACCAGAATATTGGCTACTGTCAGGGCGGTGAGCACAACCAGAAAGACCAGATTGTGCTTCTGCCGGCGGCGTATCAACGGAACCGAAAGGGTGGCAGCGAGCACCGGTAGAAATGCCACGTCCACAAGGGCAATCAGCGGGTCCGGCAGGATGCCGGACAACAGGGGTATAACCCGGCCCGCCAGCCACAGCAGCAGCAGGCCGCCCAGCGCTATTCCATCAGGCGTTTGCAGACCGGTCCAGTTGCGCACCGCAGTGAGCAGGAATCCGGCTATTACCGCCACGCTGTATCCAAACACCATTTCGTGGCTGTGCCAGGTCAGGGCACCGTAATACTCGAACCAGGAATTGCCTGATATATAGCTGTATATCCACACCGGCACCAGCAGACACGCGGCAATACCGGCAAGCAGAAAAAAGGGCCTGAAGCCAAGATCGAAAAGGGCAATTCCGGAAACGGGCCTGGCATCGGGATCATCAATTTTCAGTGGTGGTGTCGTCATCCTGATCCCATGCAGGCGCAAGTTGTCCCGGGGTCGCTATGGAGGCTTAATAGGCATATAATATACTACAAATAAGCGGCCCGGTTAAAAACCGCGCAGACTCTGTATGTTTCGCTGGCAACTATACTGAACCCAGGAGTTCCGCAGTGCGATTAACGACATTTACAGATTATTCACTACGCGTTCTGATCTACCTTGGTGCCCACAGCAAGCAGCGAGCAGCAGTCGGCGAGATTGCGGCTGCGTATGGCATATCCAGGAATCATTTGATGAAAGTCATTCTGTTTCTGGTGGAAGAGGGATACGTGGCAACCACGCGCGGCAGGGGCGGCGGGGTACAACTGAAACTCAGTCCGGACCGGATCCGTATTGGTGAGGTGGTGCGCAAGTCCGAGGCAGGCACTGTGCTGGTGGAGTGTTTTTCACGCGAGGCGTCGCAATGTCGTATCGAAAACGCATGCAAACTTCGCAGCGCCTTCCACAAGGCAGTGCAGGCCTTTTATTCCGTGCTGGACACCTATACGCTGGCTGACCTGATTGTCAATCGCCCGGCCATGCTGCAACTGTTGCGCATTGCATAGAAGCGGTTCCCCGGGGACTGTTAACACCTGTATGGCCAACGCGACGCTGGCCATTTTTTTGCAGGCAGGGCAGCGCAGCGCGAGTGCCGTGTCGCGCTACTCAAGTGAGCGCTAGCGCACGCAGGACAGCGGGAAGATGGCCCCGTCCCGCCGGGTTGCGCCTGAAACCGGGCCAGGCAAGGCGCGAAGTTTGATCCTGCTGAATGAACGGCGAGAACGCCGCATGGCCTGATTTCAGGCAGCAACGCGGCGATCATAGACGTGTGCTAACAGGCGGCCCTAGTGTTCGCCCTTGGTGCGCAGCAGTCCCGCCAGCCGGTTCCCCTGTTTTTGGGGGCCACCTCGTGGAAAGATAGCATGCAGATGGTGATTGCTACCCAGTTCCCGCCCCCAAACCGTGCGGAAATGCTTGATGATCTCGCGTACATTGGCCTGCACCCCGTGCTGCTCGTAGAAGTCCCGCAGAAAGCGGATAACCTCCCAGATTTCGTCAGTGAGCTCAAGACCTTCGTGCGCGGCCTCGGCGCGCACGAAGCCCTCTGACCAGTCATCGAGGTTGACAAGATATCCTTCGCTATCGGTCAGCACTTCGTGCCCGTTGATCCTGAGCGTGCGCGTCTGCATCCCGGGGTAGGCAATGCTGCCGCTGCCACTGCCGCCGGGTGCCCCGTACTCGTCAACTCCCCCGGCATCAGTAGGTGACCAGAGATTGATCTCGATATCGCCCTGCAGGCGTCCATGGTAGCGGGCAGCCCCGTTGACCATGATTTTTCCGCTGGCCGGCGGGATATCAAAGGTGGCGAATCCTCTGCGGTCTGTCGCACCCTGGATCGGATGTTCCGGGTCGGTATCGAAGTAGACAACAATTGGTGTGCGTTTCACCGGCTGATTACTGAATTTCATGGATACGTGTATTCGCAGCATGGCCTTACCTCATATCGAAAACGCTGGATTCGACTTGTGGATTCTCATCAGTAATGTGCACTGATGCTAAAACAAGTATATTATATACCATAAATAGGCGGAAGGGCGATCCGCCGCGTCCAGGCGGGATACAGGTCATGCTGCATGCTGCGTCTGGTGGTGGATCGTCCGCAGGGAACGCCCCGGCCGGCGACGTTACTGCCATGAACGACATCGGGGTTATCAGACCCCGCGGGCGATTGCGTTGAAATGCTGGTGTTTTTCTGGTTGTCAGGCAGGGATTTGAATGCGGGTGCAGCCCTGTCAGCGGTTAATGGCCTGCATGATGTGTGTCCACGCCGTACGCAGCTCCGCCGGGATTTCCTGCATCAAGGGCCGGCGCCTGCCACTGCTGCGCAGGTCCTTCAGCTGCAGCACATTGGGCGGCTTGTCCCAGGGAAATACGGCACTGTCAGTGAACAGGTGCAGGCCCCTGACCAGTATCTTCGGCGCGATATTCCTGATCGCACTGATTTGCCGTGCCATGTAATAGTCCGGGTTGGGAAACTTGTAGCTGCGGCTGTTGATGGTCTGGGTCCATTCATCAGTCTTTGTGCTGCCGAAGATCATGCCGTCATAGCGCTTGACAGCGATCACCAGTATCGCATCGCTGCACAGTGCCAGATAATCGATTCTGATCTCGCCGCCCATGCCGTCCGGCAAGGCTATGTCACGCAGCGTGCGGGCGCCGAGCCGTTTTACTGTCCCGGTTATCTGGCGTCGCTCCTGCCAGTCCGCCAGGGGCTTGCGGATCAGGTGCCAAAGCATCAGCAGTATTGCGAGGACCAGCAACGCGACCATCAGGCGCTGCTCGGCCGCTGTGAGATTCTTTATCCAGATCGGTAGCAAATCCGTCATTACAGCTATCTGATTCCCGTAGCTTGACGCTGGCTGGTATGTCGATGTGCAGACGTTTCCGGGGGCACTGCGCAGCGGATTCTCTTGCAGACACGGCCGGTTCCCTGCCGGTTTATAACGTCCGGTATCCACCAGGGTTAAACGGCAATCCAGGGCAGGCCGGGGACAGCATCGCTGCAGCCGCAATGAACAGCACAACCCGAGCCGGAAATATAACAGGGAAGTTGATAAAAGTGAGTAATCTGGATTTATCAGCTGCCCGGTATTCGCTTTAGGATTATACTGGTCCGGTAGCATGGGAATTTGTCTCTTGAGCAATAACTTGTCGCAGAGGAGTGATGATATGAAGAACCTTGCAAGTCCGGCTTTGTGGGTAACCCTGGCACTTGCTGCCCAGGGTGTGGTGGCCGGAACAATGATGTGCGGCGGTACGGTCATCCAGGACGGACAACTGGAGCCGGTGACGGCTGAGCAGGTGCTGGCTGCCTGCGGCGAGCCCACGTCAAGGGAACCCGGGCAGTGGGTATACGCCAGGCCGGGTGAGCTGGCCAAAACCCTGCGTTTCGATGACGCTGGCAACCTGGAAAGCATCAGTACCCAGTTCGAGGGCGATTGACAGGCACACGGGGTTGCAGTGTATTTGTCGGGTTGGCGACTAATCGGGTCTGTTCTCGTTAGTCAGCAAACTCCGGTTACCATTCCCGTCAGTCGGAAGACTGAATAGTAAAGGATGATTGAATGACCACAAGGTTCGGATCGGTTCTTGTTGTGCTGGTGGTCGCGCTGGCCGGCTGTGAACCAACAATCCACAAGGCAGGCCCGCCGCCGCCGCCAACAGAAGTTACACCGGGTTCGACGTTTACCGTGATTAATGGGTTTCTCATTCCAGCCGGAGATGCCAGTGTCTTTTTCCAGGATGCACAGTTGTATCCACAGGGTGAGATTCAGCCGAACCTGCCGTATTGCGAGTTTACTGCCGGTGCTGCAACAGAAGACGGTGTTCTGGTCAGGGAAGGGGATCTGATCGTAAGCGACGTCACATACGACGAGAGCGATGTTGGTGTGGGCAATGCTGATGTGTCAGTTACCAGCTTTAAGCTGAAAGCAGCGGCTTCAGGCAAAACCTACCTGATGGACTGCATGTTGCCCCTGCTGTCCCGGGGGACGCTGTTTGTCTCACCGGCAGAGATCCAGGGTGCAGTCGCAGATCACATGAACCTCAAGGTGGCGCCCTGATGCATTCCTGAATCAGCGCTGTCGGTGACAAATCGAAATCAGTCGCGTTTGTCGCTACCCCCTTTTGCGATCACTTTTTCGCCCGGCAACACGCGCTCCTGACCCCGGGGATCTCCGGAAAGGCTGCCGCCCGCGGCATCGGGTGAGTGCCTGATGGCCGGGTACTGGCGTGCCCTGATCCCGTAACCGAGCAGTGCGCCGCCCGTGGCAGACACTGCCAGCAGACCCAGCGTCATGAACTGGGTGAACAGCAGCATCACACCCAGGCCGGCTATTCCCGTCATCGCTGCACCCAGTTTCAGGGTGGAGCGGTTCTGCAGGCGCCGGGTTTCCTTCAGCACCTGCTGGTGGCTGTTCCTGATCTCACGGGTTTTTTCTTTCTCCGCCTGGCGGCGGATGCGGTCACGCTGCCGGTTGTATTTTTCGCTGGCGCGGATGAAAGAATGCTGGCTTGCATGGCTGGTGATCGTGGAAAACCACAGCGCGGCAATTACCCCGATCAGGATGCCGAGCAGGCCGATGAGCCAGCCGGTGCGTTGCAGGTTGACGTCCTGTGCCATCATCAGCAACAGCGCCGTCGCACCCTGCAGCAGGAAAATCCCCGTCAGGAACTTGATAAACGCCGGCAGGCTGAATGGAGTCATCGCCATGTATCGAGTGTGCCACCGCGGCTATTTTGTCGCAACGGCGACCGCTATTTTACGGCCTGGCCTGTCCCGGGTTTGATTGCCGGAAAGCCGTGCAGTAAAAAACTCATGTATATTTAACTTCTGTCTACAAGACCCGGTTTTTACATGGCCCGTAGTCTCACTTTCAGACTGTTTCTCGGTGCAGCCGCTTTTATCGGCTTGCTGGTGCTGCTGGCAGTCGTACTCAGCGCGGCACAGTTCAGTCTGTCACTGTGGCAGCAGTTACAAAGTGCTCCTGTCTGGGTCGTGGTGCTGATCGCCAGCGTCGCCTGTCTGATGCTGGGCTTCGGGGGGTGGCTGATCTGGTTGATTGTGCGTCCCGTCCGAACCAGGTCCGCGCAAGCCAGGACACCCATGACGGAAGCGGAGCTGGAGGCGCATCTGGACGCTGCCGCTGCCACGGGCATTGATGTCGAGTCCGCCCGGCGTGAACTGGAGGAACTGGCGCGACGCCGCCAGCTGGAAGTCATTCATCTCGCGTTGTTCGGCGAGATCAGCAGTGGCAAGAGTTCCCTCATTAATGCCCTGCTGCCCGGTGCCAGTGTGCAGACGGATGTGATCGGCGGGACCACGACAAGCATCCAGCACTACCACTGGCGGCGCGAGTCCGGCGATCAAGTCGTGCTGGTAGACGTGCCCGGCCTGAACCAGATGCAGCGCGAATATGACCAGATGGTGATGGAGGAGGCGCAGCGTGCACACGTGGTTATTTTTGTCTGCGACAGTGACCTGACGCGTGACGAATACCTTGCCCTGCAGCCGCTGCTGGAACTGAAAAAGCCACTCATCGTGGCGTTCAACAAGCTGGACCGGTATACAACCGCGGACCGGCGCCTGATCCGTCAACGCCTGGCCAACAGGTTTGCGGACAACCCGCAGGTAACCATTGTCGGCATTGCAACCCGGCCCGCCCGCAGGGTCATCCGGGTTGATCCGGACGGCACCGAGCACGAGGAAGAACAGGTCCTGCCTCCGCAGATCGACGAATTGCGTGCGGCCGTGCAGTCCGCACTGGACCGCAATATGTCGCTGCTGGAGCACCTGCGGGATACCGCTGTGTTTGCCCTGACGGCACGCAAGCTGGAGCAGTTGAAGCTGGATCACCGTGCCAGGAAATCCGCGGAGCTGGTCAAGACCTATACCGGGCGCGCCGTTGTCGGCGGGCTGGCCGCGATCAGTCCCGGTACCGATATCCTGATCCAGGGATACCTGGGAACCCGCATGGTCAAATCACTGTGCGAGCTCTACGAGGTCCCCGCGGGCGAGCTGGAGCTGCAGAAGCTGTTGACGCTCACCCAGAAACAGGTACGCACGGCATTGCCACTGCTGCTGGCCGTGGCCGGCAATGCCGCCAAGGCATTCCCGGGTGTGGGTACGCTGGCCGGCGGCCTGATGCATGCCGTGGCCTATGGATTGATCTTTGACGCACTCGGCCGCGCTGTTGTCCGGACGCTGGAGACCCGCGGGGAACTGCGCCCGATACCGGTCAGCCTGACATTCCGGGACAACCTCGCTGTTGATGTGGAAAAACGCGCCCGCAAGATGCTGCGGCTGGCACTCGATATCCGCAAGGAGCAGCGCGATAATGGTTAGCACAATGACTGCAGCAAGGCTGCCGTACAGCGAGTTCCAATGGACAGGTAAACCCGGTCATTGCCATTATTTTTCCTGCAGGAACGGCCTCATGCATGGCTGCGATTTGCGCCGGGGCCGGGCTTCTGCACTTGACTACAGCGCATCTGACCGTCTATGAACACTGATACCCATCTCGAGCAGGCACGCAACAGTCTGGAACAGCTGTTGCAGGATACGCGACTGCCGCCCGAGGCCCGGGCCGAGCTTGCCGATGATTTCGGCCAGGTGCAGGCCATGCTGGACAAGCTGGAACATGGCCATATCCATATCGCCGTACTGGGGCGCGTCAGTGTCGGCAAGTCCTCGGTACTCAATGCCCTGATCGGTGAGCGGCGCTTTTCCACCAGCGCGCTGCACGGCGAGACCAAGCAGAATGAAATGGCTCACTGGAATGAGCAGGAAAGCGGCTCGCTCTACCTGATCGACACCCCGGGGATCAATGAGATCGATGGCGAGGCGCGCGAGCGCATGGCACACGAGGTGTCACAACGATCGGACCTGGTGTTGTTTGTCATCGATGGCGACATGACTGACAGCGAGTACAGCGCTTTGCAGGGACTGGCGCGGGAGCACCGGCCGCTGCTGCTGGTGCTGAACAAGTGCGATCGCTATACGGCTGCGCAGCGCCGGGAGCTGCGTGAAAGCCTGTTGGCACGGCTTGAAAACGTCATCCCTCCCGAGAACCTGGTCGAGGTATCCGCCGACCCGCCGCCGCGGATCTATATCAGGGTCGATGCGGACGGCAGGGAAACCGAGAGTGAGCGAGCCGCGCCCCCGGATGTGATGGCCCTGAAAGACCGTATCTGGGAAATCCTCGAGGCCGAGGGCAAGACCCTTGCCGCACTGAATGCGAGCCTGTTTGCGGGAGACCTGAGCGACAAGGTTGGTGCACGCGTGCTTGTCATTCGCCGGCAACTGGGTGAAAAGGTTGTCCGCAACTACAGCCTTTTCAAAGGGGTTGCGGTTGCCATTAACCCGGTGCCGATTGCGGACCTGGCATCTGCGGTGGCTGTGGATGTTTCCATGGTGGCGCACCTTTCCGAGGTCTACGGCATGCCCATGACACGCAGTCAGTCCGGCAGCCTGATCAAGACGATCAGTGGGCAGTTGCTGCTGTTGTTGGGGACCACCTGGCTGGTGCACCTGCTGTCATCACTGCTGAAGGCTGGCAGCGCCGGTCTGTCGACTGTATTGACTGCCGGCGCGCAGGGCGCTGTTGCCTACTACTCGACCTACGTGGTCGGGCGCGCAGCTGAACAGTACCTGGCGGCCGGCTGTTCCTGGGGCGAGGGCGGCCCCAAACAGGTGATTCGCAATATCCTCGACAGTATCGATCGTGACTCGATGCTGGCCAGGGCGCGCGAGGATATTCTCGCCCGCATCGGTGCTTCCCGCACCTGAGAGATGGTGCGGGCGGTGAACCATCACCGGTTCCCGCTGCCTTGCCCGGCATTTACCCTGCAAGGGTCGGCCGGGCCGATGTCCGTGACATTGCTGGCGGTTCACTGTGGTCCTTCTTGTGCCCGAACAGGCTGCCAGCGGCTCATTCCTCGCAGCTGAGGCCGTGCATGTCCAGACCATCAAGGAGAAAGTCGGCCACCAGTGGATGGGCCAGCAGGTAGCTCCCGGGGTCAGCGATGTCGTCCAGGGATTCCGCGGCGTCCTTCACTGCTGTATCCCATTCACTCAGATCATAGTCGCCGCGACCGAGCCACATCAGGGCAATCAGTTCCGCCTGCTGGTCCGGCTCCAGGTCCTGGACCGTCTCGGCCACCTCAGTGGCGCAGGGGTCATCGATATGGTCCGCAAGTATCTGCTGGGCCCAGTCCCCGGAGGGACTCAGCGGGACATCGGGAATAACGATTTCCTCCTTTGTCTGAAATTCGCGCGCCTTTACAACAATGAAACATATGGTCTCGGAATTAATGTTCAGCATGATGCGTACTCCTAACATGGTTTTCCAGACGAATAGCATGAGTATGGCTCATACACCGCGTCTGGCGTTTCACCGTAATGCATTTCCCCGGTAGCCAGTAGGCCAGGTGCTTGACCGGAAGTGCGCTGCTGCAGCGGTTTGCATAAGGCTTCAGGTCGAGGAGAGGCGGGCCCCGGTGTGCGTGCCGCTGTTGAACAGGATCATCTCCCATGAGTCCGTGTCCTGTTCATAGCGCAGGATGTAGATGCCACCGTCGTCACCGCGCACCTTGAAATGACTGTGGACCGGGTCCAGCCAGCGGTCAATTATCTCCACCACGCCGATCCTGCGCTTGCCAATGAAAAAGCAGCGTGGTGCTTCGTCTGCGCAGTGGCCGGCATAGCATTTGACCCGGATGTCAGTCTCTGCTTCTCCCTCCCGGGTAAATTCAACATGCTGTTGCGTATTGTCGCTCATCGGCTTTCCTTGATGCTGATCCGTGGTCAGCTGGTCGCGTTTACGGGGCACCCGGGTACATTCCCGGCAGCAGGACCGTTAATGCGGTGATGCCGCGTGTAGCATGGTATCACTACGCCAAGGTTAGCAAACCGGACGCTCTGGCGCTGGCAGAGAGCCGGTGTCGAATTGACTGTTGTCCGGCGTTCGGTTGACTGCCGGGAGGGCTGCAGGGAGACAGCTATACTGGGCTGATGGATTGCGGGTTTTTTGTCCTGGATCATGGTGGCTGCGAAAAATTTGTATTTAATAATGAAATCAGATGAATAAATTTGATATTGCGGATGTCGCGCTGGCGGACACCGGGCAGCGGCGGATTGAGTGGGCGCTGCAGGAAATGCCCGTATTGCGCGGGCTGCGGGAACGTTTCGGCAGGGAGCGTCCCCTGCAGGGGCTGCGCCTGAGTGGCTGCCTGCATATCACAACCGAGACAGCCAACCTGGCGCGCACCCTGAAGGCAGCAGGCGCTGATGTGGTGCTGTGTGCCAGCAACCCGCTCAGCACCCAGGATGATGTCGCCGCGGCACTGGTTAAGTATGACAACATCCCCGTGTATGCGATCCGTGGGGTCTCCACCGGGGTTTATTACCAGCATATCAATGCCGCGCTCGATCACCAGCCGGTCATCACCATGGATGACGGTGCGGACCTGGTCAGCGAAATTCACAAGTCCCGAGGCGGGCTGCTGGATAGCATGCTGGGCAGCACAGAGGAAACCACCACCGGCGTAATCCGCCTGCGCGCCATGGCGGCTGCAGGCGCCCTGCGGGTTCCGGTCATCGCCGTCAACGATGCCATGACCAAGCATCTGTTCGATAACCGCTACGGCACCGGCCAGAGCACACTGGACGGCATTATTCGCGCCACCAATGTTCTGCTGGCCGGCAAGACCTTTACGGTCGTCGGCTATGGCTGGTGCGGGCGCGGCATCGCCATGCGTGCCAGGGGGCACGGCGCTCATGTCGTGGTCACCGAGGTGGAGCCGCTGCGGGCGCTGGAGGCAGCCATGGACGGTTATCGTGTCATGCCGCTGCTTGAGGCGGCGGCAGAGTCGGATTTCATCGTGACGGCCACCGGTGACAAGCACGTCGTGGACCGGGTGCACATGGAAGTCATGAAAGACGGTTGCGTGCTGGCGAACTCCGGCCATTTCAACGTCGAGATCAATCTGCCCGCGCTGGAGGCGCTGGCGACCAACAGGCACCGGCCGCGCACTCACGTCGATACCTACCGGCTTGCCGGCGGCCGCCGCATTCACCTGCTCGCAGAGGGGCGGCTGGTTAACCTTGCAGCTGCCGAAGGTCACCCGTCGGCGGTCATGGACATGAGCTTTGCCAACCAGGTGCTGGCGGCGATCCACCTGGCAACCCGGGACGTGCCCCTGGAAAATGCCGTTCACCCGGTGCCGGCGGAAATCGACCACGAAGTGGCGCGCCTGAAACTGGCGGCGATGCAGATCGGGATCGACACGCTGACCGGGGAACAGCTCAGCTACCTGTCATCCTGGGAAGAGGGGACCTGACATTAAAGCGACCCGGGAGGACATGCTGCAGGATATCGAGACCGAGGCGCGCTATACGCGTGAACTGATCGGGCGGGAGGCGTTTGCACCGCGGGTCATGCAGGCGATGGCTGAGGTGCCGCGGGAGAAATTCGTGCCACCGAATATGCAGGGCGCGGCGTTCGAGAACGGCCCGCTGCCGATCGGCCACGGCCAGACCATCTCCCAGCCCTATATTGTTGCCCTGATGACCGACCTGCTGGAGCCGGCAGCGGATCACCGCATACTGGAGATCGGTACCGGTTGCGGCTACCAGACTGCCATCCTCTCCCGGTTGTGCGCCAGGGTCTATACGGTGGAAGTCGTCAGGGAACTGGGAGCGGCGGCGGCAGCCCGCCTGCAGTTGCTGGGTTACCGGAATATCGAGTTCCTCGTCGGCAACGGCTACGCCGGCTGGCCTGATCATGCCCCCTACGACGGCATCATCGTGACCGCGGCAGCCAGTCATGTTCCCCCCGCACTGGTCGAGCAACTCGAGCACGGTGGACGGCTGGTCATCCCGGTCGGTGAGCCCTATGGTTACCAGAACCTGATGCTGCTGGAAAAAGACGCGCAGGGCGTGGTAAGCACGCGCACGATCCTGGGGGTGGCATTCGTGCCGCTGGTGGAGGCAGGCCACGACAAGACATGACGACCCTGCAGCGGTTTCGTGGCGACTGGAAGTCCCAGGGACTGGCAGGCCCGCAGTGCCTGGAATCGTTGCCGGGTAGCCTCAGGCCAGGGAACCTGCAATCAGAATACCCAGGATGGCTAGCAGCAGCACGATAACCCACTTCAGGTGGTGGGCGATGCTGCGCAGCAATGCTTTGGTTTCCTCATCCATTCGTGGCCTCGGTCGCTTGTGCGGGAGCTTTCAGTCTTATCGACAGTATAATGTCGTGGCCGGCTATAATCACCGGGGCATGTATTTCTCACCCAGGCAAGTGCCTGAGAGCCGGTGTGGGGACTGGGTTATAGCTGCAGCGGCGGTTCGTGAACGTGCAGAAACCAGCGGTCCAGCAATACGCGCTGCGTGAACCAGTGTCTGTTCATCAATCCCTGCGCCAGCCGGAGTCTGGTGCGCTCCGGCAGCCATGCAAGGGGGTCGCGGACCGGCCGCGGACCGAAACGGGATTGCAGTCCTGTGGCGTATGGTTCAAGTTCGGCACGTGAATAGTTACCGTCCGCCTGCAGAATCGTCGCTGCCGCCAGCAGCCCGGATTCCATGGCCGGGCGAATACCTTCCCCGCTCCGGGTATAAGCCAGCCCGGCAGCGTCCCCGATGAGCAATACGCCGTCGTCGACCAGCTTGCGTCGTGCGTGCTGATAGAGCAGGTACGCGTGCCCCCTGAAGCGGGTCTGGATGTCTGCAGGGATACGCCCCGAAGTGATCAGGTAATCGCGGAAAGTCGCTACCTGTTGCCTGAGGCCGTGGTCGCCTTCGCGACCCAGGCCAATGTTGAGAAAATTTCCCTTGCGCAGGCACCAGCCGTACCCCTTCAAATCCCTGCAAAAGTAAAGCTCGGGTATGCCGGGGGCGCACATGCCGGCTGACCACTGCCCGGGGGCTGTCTCGAATTCGCACTCCTGGGCCTTCACTGCAAGTTCGCTGCCTCCGACAGCCGCGCCCAGGTAGTGCGCAACGGGACAGAAATGGCCTCCCGCACCGACGACCACCGGAGTCTGCAGCGAGGCATTGACCCGCCAGCCGGTCGGGGTACGCTCCAGGCACTCCAGGTTTTCCCCGAGACGCAGCCGCGCACCCGAGCGGCGCAGCAGGTAAGTATCGAACTCACAGCGGCGGATGCCATAACTGACCGCATGGTCGTGGCGTGTCTCGAGGATATTGCCGTCAATCAGTCCGGTTCGGAAGCCGCTGATTGGCTGAAGTACCTGCTGCTGGCGATACGCCTCGACATCGAGTTCGAGCAGATCGATTACAGCCGGGGTGATCCAACCGGCACAGGTCTTGTCGCGGGGGAATCTCGCCCTGTCCATCACGATGACATCCAGCCCGGCCTGGCAGAGTGACCGGGCGCAGCTGCTGCCCGCCGGTCCACCGCCGACGATCAGGACATCACAGCGTTCCATTCTCTGTCAGCTCCGGTGTGCATAAAGGTGCTCTCGTGACCAGGGGATACTGTTGTTGCCAGCCCGGGTGAAGACCACCTGGAAGAGTTGCAGCCACCCGGTGGTGAAGCCGGCCAGCGAGCCGGCAAGGTACAGGCGCCATGCCCTGACAAAGTCCTCGTCGAAGTGCTCGCGCACTTCATCCCGGTGTGCCTCGAAACGCGCCAGCCAGTGTTCGAGTGTTCTGGCATAGTGCAGGCGCAGGTTTTCAACATCCAGGACCGAGAATTCCCAGGGTTCGAAAATCTCCATCATTTCGCGCAGGGTAGGCGGGTAGGAACCCGGAAAGACGCGCCTCTCGATCCAGGCATTCATGGGGCAGGGCTGATTGCGGCCAATGGAATGGATCAGTCCCCTGCCGTCGGGTGCGAGACAGCGGTCGATGATGCCGCCTAGACTGCGGTAGTTGTCTCTGCCGACGTGTTCCAGCATGCCGATCGAAACAAATACATCACACTTGCCGGAGATATTGCGATAGTCATCTTCGATATATTCGACATTCCGGCCTATGCCTTCTGCAGCGGCGCGGTTGCGCGCATAGCGGATCTGTTCAGCTGAAAGGTTGAAGGCCCGCACCCTGGCGCCGTATTTCCTGGCCATGTGCCGCGCCAGGGCACCCCAGCCGCAACCCGCCTCGATGACGGTATCCCCGGGCTGCAGCCGCAGTTTCCGGCAGACATAGTCAAGCTTCGCAAGCTGTGCCTGTTCCAGGGTGAGCGTGTTGGTTGGGAAATAGGCGCAGGTATAGACCATTTCCTCGTCCAGCCAGAGTTGGAAAAACTCATTGCCGAGGTTGTAGTGATGGTGGATGTTGCTGCGCGAACCGGCCAGCGTATTGGGATGCGCGCGGTTGCGCCGGGACAGTAAGTTGCTGAACAGCCGGTTTTGCCGACCTGCATCCTGCCTGGACCGGTTGAGGCTTTCTATAAAACCGGTCAGGTCGCCTTCGATGTCCAGGGTTCCCCGGCTGTAGGCGTCACCGAAATGCAGGTCCGGATTGATGACAAGCTGCCACAGGGTATGTCGATCATTGATATGCAGACGCCGGCATTCCGGTGAACCGGTGGCCGGCACTTGCGCGCCATTCCATAGCACGAACTGTACCGGCGGGTTTCCCATCAGCGCGAGCAATTTGCGCAGGACCCGGCGTTCTATCCATGCGGGTGGTGCCATAGCCGGTATTGTCCCGGAGGCCGTGTGTCTCAGCGAGGGTACGCCGAGAAAGCCAGCGGTCCCGGCGGCTGGCTGATCTTTGCGTCTGGTCACTGTATTGTCCCTGTTTTCCATAAGTTATGCATGTGGCTGCCCGTGGTTCCCAGTGATCGTGCCGGCGTGAAGAGGAGATGCCGCTTGTTGCGGGTCGAGTTGTCTTGGTGCGCAACATGGCACCAGATACCCCTTCCGCGGATCAGCAAAACGGCTGGTTCCCCGTGGGTCACAGCCTGCGCCTCGCAGCACAAGGAAACCGGCTGAAAACTGCGAGTGTGATCCGCTTGTTTCCTTCACTGTCAGCCTGTGGCTATCCCGGGTTCGGCAGATGCATATACAATTTCCGTATCTCCGCTGATATTACCCCGCTAATAATATCTGTAATTTCAAAATGTGCCACGCAAGGATGACATCTGACCGGGCCGTGAGGGTAATATCGACAAATCATCGGCAAGACGGCCAGGTGAATCTGGTGCCTGTTTGATTTGTCTCCTTGTACAGCAAGGTGTCCTGCCTTGCCACGGCGATCCGGCGGCTGTCAGCGCCGGCGGTGTCCTGCACACAGTGATGGATAACTGATTACGGGGTGGAAAATGACTCAAGGCTTTCGCTGCGAACTGATAAGCTGGGAGCGCTTTTATGGCCTTGCGCGTGAGCTGGCGCTGGCGATACGCCGGGCTGACTTGCGTCCGGATCTGATCGTGGCAATCGGCCGCGGTGGCTATATGCCGGCACGGATAGTCTCGGACTACCTGGATATTTTTGACCTCACCGACATCAGGATCGAGCACTACCATGGCGCTCACAGGGAGCGGGTTGCCAGGGTGCGCTATCCGCTGGCTGCTGACATTGACGGTAAACGGGTGCTCCTGATCGATGATGTCAGCGATTCGGGCGGCACCTTTGAAGCCGCTATGCAGCATTTGCGGGAGCATGGTGAGCCCGCCCGGGTCGGCACAGCCGTACTGCATCACAAGTGCGTGTCCAGCTACAAGGCGGACTTTTATGCAGAAGTCGTCAGTGAATGGCGCTGGATCATCTATCCCTGGGCGGTTATGGAGGACCTGCGCAGTTTTCTGCACGACATGGACCCGCCGCCTGCCACGGTCGCGGCGTTCGCGCACCAGCTGCATGTCCGGCACGGTATCAAAGTCGGGCAGCAGACACTCAATGATGTGTTTGCAATGTCCCGTGCCTGAGACCTGCCCGGTTTACACCATGCGGCAACCATGCCCGCAGCGTTCCCTGAGCCTGCGACATGCTGCTCCGGCGGTGATCACTCCATGATTGAAATCGACGGCATGATGGGGGAGGGCGGCGGCCAGATATTGCGCAGTTCACTTTCGTTGTCGCTGCTTACAGGAAAACCGGTGCGGCTCACCCGTATCCGTGCCGGGCGTGACAAACCCGGGTTGCGATATCAGCATCGCATGGCTGTGCAGGCGGCAGGTCGCATCAGCAGTGCCCGGATCGAGGGTGACCGGATCGGATCGCAGGAACTGTACTTTTCACCCGGCGCTGTAGTCCCCGGCAGCTATCACTTTGACATCGGTACGGCCGGATCCACCTCGCTGGTGTTGCAGACTGTGCTGCTGCCGCTGGCACTGGCCGCGGGAGAATCACGGCTGCACATCGGCGGCGGTACTCACGTGCCCTGGAGTCCGTGTTTTCACTATCTTGACTGGCACTGGCGGGTGATGCTGGCGCGCCTGGGTTTGCGCGCTGAGCTTGACCTGGTCATGGCAGGATTCTATCCGCAGGGCGGTGGCGTGGTGCAGGCAAGGCTGCCGGGCAGTGCACGGCTCCGGGGGCTCCAGCTCGGCGACCGCGGCAGGCTGTTGCGGGTGCGCGGGTTGTCTGCAGTCGCCAATCTTGCCGAGGAAATCGGGTTGCGCCAGCGCCATGCGGCAATGCGGCAGCTGCGCGAGCTTGGCTGCGGTATTGATATTACCGTAACAACCCTGCCTGCACATTCACGCGGCACGGTGTTGGTTCTGCTGGCGGAGTTCGAGCGCAGCCAGGCGTGTTTCTTTGCACTTGGAGCGCGCGGCAAGCGTGCCGAACGGGTGGCAGCTGAAGCCTCGGATGAATTGCTGAAGTTCCTGGCAACCGACGGCGCCGTAGACCGCTGGCTTGCCGATCAGCTGCTGCTGCCACTGTGCTGCACCGGGCAGCCGTCAGGATTGCGTACCAGTGAAGTCACGACCCATCTGCTTACCAATGCCGAGGTGATCAGGCGGTTCCTGCCGGTAGATATCACGTTCTCGGGTGCACCCGGTGAAGCTGCGACGATACAGGTGACAAGACGTTAACTGTTACGGATGCAGACGCAAACGCTGGCTGACTGCAGATGTCGTTTCAGGAGAGCAGCATGAAGACCAGCGTGGCCGCGCCTGCAATGGCAAGCAGCGTTATGAATGTGTGATCGACCGGCTCGTCAGGCTGGTGTGAAACGATATGCTCCCTTGATTGCGATACCAGTTCTTCGACGGCGGCCTTGGTTTCCTGTATCCGCGTCATAACAGCTTCGCGCCTGCGGTCCGCCTTCAGGGTGATCGCCTGGCAGGCCAGGTCGTATTGCGCCTCGGCCGCATCGTCGTTCTCCCCGTTTTCCTGTTCCAGCCAGTTTTCTTCCAGTTGCAGGAACTGGTTGTCCTCCCAGACGGCGATTGCCTCGATCTCCCTGTCATAGATGTCCTGATACCATCTCTGCAGCGCGCTGCCGCGACTGTACTCGGACCATGCGATCAGTTTTTCCGGGACGAAGGTGATGTCGCTAAGGGTCCCGTCGGGCGCCCTGGTTTCAGTGTAGAGGTGTTTCGGCAGTTCCAGATCCAGTGCGTGCACTTTGAGTTCCGGGTTGGTTTCCTGGTGCGGATCCAGGCACTAATGCAAGCCTGGCAGCGCGATGATACGTCACATCCCGCCTGATCCCAACCCGAAAATACACCAGTCGCCATGGGTCGGGATAACCGCCCTGACTGTTGCCTTGCCGGGCGGGTGCCCGTTGTGCCCGCCGGTGGCCGGGGTCTGGATCAGTGCAATGACTGGCGGAGCGGGTCTTCTGCATTTCCCCGTCATCCACTTGCATTTTGCTTGATGGTCTATGCGTCCGTGATGA
>JASFOC010000003.1:0-21340 GCA_050116715.1 Gammaproteobacteria bacterium | reverse complement strand
AACACGGGCAGAATAAACGCTATAAATCAACGCCGGCAAGATCCCCTACAACAGTATCGGGAAATTCCTGCAGACAGCCGAGACAGAACAATAAACACTGCACAACAGACACAGCACCTGCCCGCGTGCATACCGCAGGTCTTCAGGGAAGGGGTTACAAATGAAAATACAATCAAAATCAGGCGCACTCACAATGCTGCTGTGCTTGCTGTCACTGGCTGGTGAACGGGCACTCGCAGGCCGATTGTTTGTGTGGGTGGATAACGACGGTGCAAAGCATTACAGCGACCGCGCTCCGACTGGCCTGCCATACCGGCAAACAACCGTCAGGCCTGCTTCGGGAGGCGCGCGGCCCGGGTTCGAGACCGGAATTCGTGAGTCTGAGTATGATCTGCTGAAAGAGGCCCAGCGCGAGATTTCGAAGATTGAAGACGTGCGACAGGCTGCTGCAAAACAACGCGAACAACGCAAGTCAAACTGCAGACAGGCGCGTATCCGATATCATGAGGTCACTCACCTGCCAGGAGCCCGGGGAGGTGATTACAAGTCGTTTCTAAAGAAGATGAACCGGGCCTGCGAGTAACCCGGCAGTATTACGGCTGGCTATACCGATTCCTGCTCCAGCAGGATGTTTATATAGCGCTCCAGCAGCACGGACATGGATTGTTCAAGGTCGATGAACTGCACGCCAACGTGGAATTCATCCTGCGCAAGGCGCTCTGAATGAACGATTGTGGCGCGGGTCCTGACTGACGGGGAAGAGCTATCACCCGCCTGCGGCAAGTCAAAAACGATATCCATCTCCACATCGAGGATCTGTCCCGGTGTCCGCTGGTCTTCAGGAAGAATACTGTTGATGACCTGCATCCCGCACCTGAACTTCAACCCACCGATGGACAGGTTGAGTATCCGCACGGGCAGCAGCCCGTCACTGGCATCATTTCCGACTTCGCACGCAATATCTGCTGCAACCCGGCGATGTTGTCTGTCTATACGAAAATGTTGTTTATTTTTATCCACATCTACCCGGCATATGGAAACTCTGTGAAATAGCCAGCAACTTCCAGCAACAGCAAATTTATTCGTTGGGCCGGCAAACATCAAGGCGCCATAAACGTCGCGGCCTTCTTTTCCTATGGCAATTATGCCTTTCCTTATGGTTTCTTGCATACATTGTTAATTCAGCACGACAGTGATCAGGCTGTCCACGCACAAATACCGACCCGACGTAACGATTAACAGACCCGGGATATCGCGTTACTTATTTGACGCTGACACAATCAGTTTATTAGCTGATAACGATATATGAGCACGCACGTGAAAATCCTGTTGCATGAGGCGCGCCTTCTCCTGTCCGGACTGGTATTTATGCCTGCCATTTTATGCTCCGCATGCATTTAGAGTTGACATCCAACTGCCTGTATATATTGAAGTTTCAATTGACCTGTTTTCCTGGCAGGTCAACACCGGACTGGACGAGCCCCTGGCGGTAGAGCAGGGAAGAACCAGGGTTGCGAGGGAACTGTTGGCATACCGGGCATGGCTTGATGGCAGGGGCAAGAACAGTCTGACGCCATGTCGACAGGTGGAACGGCTCAACACCGGGGAAATCGTAAACCTGATTAACCAGCACCTCATAATGGCCTGGCCGTACCTGCAGCTGCCGGGCAGCTGGGCAACTGCATCTTCGCACTGTCTATCCCGGCGTCTGCAGACGAAAGGTTTACCGGTCCGTTGTCGGGGCACTGAATCCAGACCCGCAAAGTGCCTGCAGACGCGGCGACTGCAGACTGACCTCCATACCGGATGGCAGGCGGGCGGCAGGATTGTCGAGCCAGGCCAGGATATCCCGGTACACGGCTGCGGCTTGCAGGTCACGCAGCAACATATGGTATCCCTCGGGATAGAGCACTGCCCGCCAGCGCCTGTCACGCCCGCCAGGCAGGCTGGCGAGCAGTTCGCAGGTCGGATCCGGCGGAATGATCTCGTCATGCGCGCCATACAATAACAAAACGGCACCATCCAGACTCGCGCCGTCCCGGGAAGCAGCCGCCATGAGGTCCGTCAGCCCGTAGATGGCATCAACCCGGGTCTCCTTTATCACAAGGGGATCACGACCGAGAGCCCGCAGCATTTCGATATTGTCAGACGGTACGATATCGAGACCTTCGCCGGTCAGGCTCAGCCCGGGGGAGATGTGCGCCATGGAACGAAGCAACGAGCCTTGCCACCAGGGCATGCTTTGCCACCCCCAGACAGCCGGCGCCACCAGGATGATCCCCTTGACACAGTTGCTATCCTGCGATGCATTTATCGCCACTGCACCTCCCATACTGACGCCGAGCAGGTACAACGGCTGCCGCGGATATTTTTCACAAAGCAACCGGCTCAGTGTTACCACATCGTCGGCAAGCTGCTTGTCACCGGGCCAGATGCCGCGCTGGGCCGTTTCACCAAAACCACGCTGGTCATAGGCGATCAGGAGCACTCCGTGGTCGGAAAGAAAATTTCCCGGCGCAGCAAAGGCATTGCGATAGTCGTTGAAGCCGTGCAGGGCGAGCACAATTGACCCGGGTTCTCCCTGCGGCTGCCACACGCTGAGCGGCAACTCATAGCCGTCCTGCATGATGGCTGAATCTGGCATCAGCTCCGGGATCCGGGTAATATTCGAGGCAGTTTGTAGCTGCGGCGTTGCGCAGCCATGTAGCCAGACACATATCCACAGGATTAACAGGCTACGCATAACACCCTACACCGGCACAGGAATCAATTCGACAAGAGGATATACCATGTCAAACGAAGGCTACCACGAACCGATTGCAGAACTTTCCGACGAAACCCGCGACATGCACCGTGCAATTGTTTCACTGATGGAAGAACTGGAGGCCGTCGACTGGTACAACCAGCGTGTCGAGGCCTGCAAGAATCCGGAGCTAAGGGCCATCCTCGCACACAACCGCGACGAGGAAAAGGAACACGCCTCCATGGTGCTCGAATGGATTCGGCGCCAGGATCCAAAATTTGACAAGGAATTAAAGGATTACCTGTTCACCGACAAACCCATTGCCCATGAATAATATAGTCCATACAGCAAAGCCGGAAATACATCTGTAGTCGGATGGCGTGACTGAAGGAGAGACGTTTACTCCATGGCCTTCCAGGCACAAACTGCATGGGAATACCTGCAAGTTATGCTGTATAACCTGCTGGAATGAAATTCAGTCTAGTAAAAGAATGCAACGCCAGTCGATAATTCAATATTGTGAGTGGTCTGGTTGCTTTTGATTATATCCGAGCTGAATATATGATCGCGAAAGTCAATGTTCCAGGTTAGCCAGTCGCGTAATACAATGCGGTAGCCCGTTCCCAGTGTCGTCGTAAAATTGTCTTCACCGCCAAACCGGGTGTTTCCCACACCGCCCACCAGATAGAAATCCGAATTAAACGTCAGCTGCGACGTCATGAAAACCTCGCCGGGAAAGATATTGTAACCGAGCAGGACGTTGTAATAGGTATAATCACGATCGGAGCTGGAGAGCAAGCTGACATTATCCCCGCTCAATTCCTCGAAGGACGTCTTGTCAGCCCTTGAAACACCGTAGTCAAACTGCAGGAACAGGTCTTCAGTTGCATGGAAAAGTGCCCGGACACCGTATACAGGTTCTGTACCAAAGTTGTCGATAGAAAGGACCCCCGCATAAATGCCAACGCCGAAAATCTCGTCGTCTATGTCCGCCTCGGAGACCTCGCGTGGCTTGACCTCAGGAGTAATCACCTGAACAGCAGCAGGCTTGTCAACCGCTTCAGCTGCCATGACGCAATTTGCATGCATTGCGATTCCAGAGAATAACAGCGCCAGCAGGACAGCGGGCTTACCGATCATTGCTGCAAACCGGGAGCGTTCTTCGCGCACTAAAAGAATGTGTTTAATCCGATTCTCCATGAATTCAACCCCGCATTGCCATCGTCTGTAGAAACTGAATACCAGCGATACTCTCCGCGCATCACAAAGTTACGGCCGATGTAGTAACTGGCGCCAACACCGACACTGTAATAGTCCGAGTTGCCTGCGTCCTCGACCACAACCTTTTGCCTGTTATCAAAATGGAACTGTCCTGCGCCGCCCGTCACGTACGGCGTTAGCGGGAGATTCAAATCAGGTTCGAGCAGGATACTGGCACCGTAATAGTCGCTGGTTACAGAATTGTCGAATATCTGGCCCCACTCAAGCTCGGCGCCAACCCAACCGAGAATCCGGTATCCACCGGTAATACTGAACGCATTTGCACCATCAAACTGTCCGCCACTAAAACCAACACGCCATCTGGATTTCAGATAATCTCCGCGATTAATCTCCGGGAGATCTACCGGTTCACCGGAAGGTTTCAATGTATGTGCAATTTCGGTGGCCTTTGACCACCCGGTCTTGTCATCAGCGCTTCTGACCTTGTACCAGTCTGCCCTGCGTTTGATTATCTCGATGGTTTCACCCTGCTCAACCACGTTAAACACGGGGTAACCGCGTCCTGGTCCGGTGTGCATTTCGATGTACGGTTCTGCTACCTCAAGGTGTAAAAAGCCGGATTCACCCTGATTTCCGCTACCGAATAAATCAAGAGAAAAGACCTGAGGTGCATAGCTGACAAGCAATAGCAGTACGCACATAGCGTGACATGTGTCATGAATCTTCTGTCCAACCCGGTGTCCTTTCATGGTCGCTCTGTCACATCATTCAACGGTTACATTAAATCCCAGTCTCTGCGCACAGCTACATCAGGGGAATTCGCGTAGATAGTCGACAATTGTGAAGCCGCTATTCTTGCTGCGTTTTACAGCGTTTCAAAATGCACGATTGCAAATACATACCCTGGTCGTGGCAATCACGTTCAGACACTTTCCACAATGCAATACTAAATGTGATCCTGCATTCCACACTGTGAACCAGGTTTGTTTTTCTGGTCATGGGAATTGTTGTGACAGGTATCTAACAATTGAAATCTGCATATTGTTGCCGTGAACGTTTTTTGGCAGGGTTTCGTTTAATCATGCAGTAATGCATTTTGTCTAGTGGGGCCTACAAATGAAACTTGCTTCAATACGATGCAATTTGATCATCTTTCTGGCCATGTCTTCTTTCATGTTGCCGTGCATACTGCATGCCGCTGATGCGCCGGGGGATAACAATGAAAATGCTGCTCAGGAGACTGATGGCTCAAATGACCATGGATATGCCGAAGAGATCAGTAAAGGCAGGATAGAAGCACAGGTGTCTGTGAACGCACTCTCCCGTGACATCCAGGACCTGAAACTGTCAGTCATCACACTGAACAAGGACTTGCGCATACTCGAAGAGGATCTTCTGTTTCCTGCCAATACACAGTTGAATGTATTTCTGTCCCTGGACGTCGGCGAGTTTTTCACGCTGGAGTCTGTCAAGCTGAAACTCGATGGAATTTTTGTGAATACGCATCTCTACTCCGAAAAGGAAGTTATCGCGTTATCCCATGGCGGTGTTCACAAACTGCACATGGCGAATCTGAGTCTCGGGGAACATGAATTGTCGGCATTTTTCACGGGTATGGGCCCGAGCGGAAGAGAGTACAAACGCGGGACCACATTGAAGATCAGCAAGGAGAGTGGCCCTGAATATGTGCTTCTCAGGATTTCCGATTCGACAATGAAGCTGCAGCCGGAATTCACAGTCGAGCAATGGTAGACAGTCATGAAGACGCAATTTTCTGATGTTTACGCATGCACCTGTCGACTGCTGGTTGCCACTGTCATATTCGTATCTGCGCAATTGTTCACGGGACAGGCGACAGCAACAGAGCAATACGTAAAAGATCTGAAATACGGCGTCATATTGTTTGAGTTTTATCAGCAGAAGTATTTTGACTCCCTCGTTGAATTCGAATACGCAGCTGAAAAAGGTGGTATCCGGAATCATGGCAGTTATCCGGATGTACTCAAGGGAGGCGTGAGTCTGTCATATGGTCTGGACCAGCGGGCTGGTGACATCTTCACCAGGGTGCTCGCAACAAATGCAGTTCCGGAAGTACAGAACCGCGCCTGGTACTACCTCGCAAAAATGCTCTATCTGCGAGGTGACATCCAGAAATCAGCAACAACACTTTCGAACATTCACGGATCGATGCCAGTCGATATCGACCAGGAATACCGTTACCTGGCCGCCTTGATCAATATCAAACTGGGGTATTATGAAGAAGCCAGGAACATATCCGCGAATTTCGACAAAGACAGCCGCTACGCGCCATTCCTGTACTTCAATCTTGGCGTGACACTCGGAAAACAAAAAGATTACCCGGCTGCCATTGAAATCCTCAATAAAGCCGCAGCATTCTCCGCTGCGGATGAAAACCTGCGTAGACTGGCGGACCGGTCACACATGGCAATTGCCTTCCTGTATGACGAAGCAAGGAACCGGGATTCCGCGCTCGAACATATAAGTCATGTGAGTTCAACGGGCGTCTATTCAAATAGGGCACTTCTCGGTGCCGGATGGTCATCAGTCAACAGTGGTGACTATCAGAAGGCACTCGTACCGCTGAATGTTCTGCAATCACGCTCAATGGCCATACCAGAAGTCCAGGAGGCAGTCCTGCTGACCCCTCACGTTTACGAAAAACTCGGTTTGCCAGGTCGTGCCGCAGACGGATTCATCAGTGCATATGATCGCTACAGTTCTGCTCTGGAAAAGCTTGATCATGCCAGGGAGACACTGAAAGACGCCAATGTTCTCGAGTTATTCGTACGCAATATCGATGAGATGCTGGTCGACAATGACTGGTTCGGGACCGCACCGTCCGTCTCACTGAATCCGCTTTCGCCATTTCTGTTTGAACTGATGTCTGACCACAGTTTTCAGTCAGTTTTAAAAGATTTACGCGATCTGTACGCCATCCGCAACAACCTTGAATACTGGAAACAGAAGCGCGCTGACTTTGAAGTCATGCTGGAGGCGCGCGCACAAGCAAGTAAAACCGCCGTCCGAGACATACGCATCACTGCGGCATTGGAACAACAAGCCGTGCTACAGGACCGCTATACAAGCCTTAAACAGGAAGCTGCCAAGATAGAGCCATATCAATGGGACCGACTTCAGTGGCAGCTATCTGACGTCCAATTCGAGCTGGATAGCGCCAGAATAATGACGCAGCAGCTTGAATCATCTCCCGGATTCACATCAGGCACGAATGACCACGCACCTGGGGTAGAACATGCCATGACCCGGGTGGATAAAGAACTCGAAAATACCATTGCGCTCATCGGCAAGGTCGAGAGTGTGATGCTTGAGCTCATCAATGCAGAACTTGGTGTACATGAGAAACGCCTCAAGTATTACCGTGTTCAATCCCATCTGGCGAAAGCGCGAATACTCGATCGTTCCCTGGCTGATCTCGAGGTATCTACTGATACCCAACTGGTCGAGGAGCACAAGTCGAGGCAGGAGGATGTGCAACCCGATACCGAAAATAGCGCAGCACCTGGAGACGACGATGCTGTGTAGAACACTGGTCGTTACGCTCATGCTGCTCAGCGGGTGCAGTTCGATGTCCGGTGAAACCACGATTGGGAAGCTGGATGGCCAGGACACACACCTCACTGACATACCACTGCCACAGGTCAGTCACAAGGATGTCAGGGACGAATACCGTTCACTGCTGGAGATTGTTGAAGAAAGCGAACTCAGGGAGCAGATAGAGCGTCGGATCGCCGGTGTTTACATGCTGGAAGGCGACTACAGGCTGCTTGTAGACGAGGATGCGTTGAAAGGCGGGTTTTACACACCCGCTATCGAGTCTTACAAAGAGGTAATCAGCAAGTATCCCGGTGACGCGGACAACGAAGAGTCCGTCTATCAACTCGCCAAGGCATACGATCTTGACGGAAAGGACAGCCAGGCACTGGAGACACTGAATATTTTCATCGATCAGTATCCCGCATCATCACATATAGCAGAGGCCTACTTTCGCAAGGGCGACATTCATTTCAGCAATGGTGACTATGAACAGGCAGAGGCCGCGTATAAATCTGTCATCTCACTAGGTGTCGAATCCGCATTTCTCAACAATTCATATTATTTGCTCGGCTGGTCCCATTATAAACAGAGCGACTACGATCTTGGACTTGATTCATTTTCCATGGTACTGGACAGGCTGATTCCCGAGGATGGCAATATTGAGCAACTAGGCAAGGTTGAAAGGTCACTAGTCGACGATACGCTGCGGATCATGAGCCTTAGCCTCGCATACGGCGGTGGTTCGAAGAAGATCACCGCATTCTATGCAAATCGTCCACAAAGCAAGAAATACGTGTGGCTGCTATATGCCGGTCTTGGCGAGCATTTTCTTGGGAAAGAACGTTATGAGGACTCCGCCAGTTCCTACCGCGCATTTGTCACTCAAAACCCCACGTCTGAACGCGCACCGGAAATGCATTCCAGGATGATCCGCGCGTATATCGATGGCGATTTTGCATCACAGGTGCTTCCGGAAAAAGAACGTTATGTCCAGAATTATGGCAAGGACAGCGTATTCTGGAATACGCAGGGACCTGATGTCAGGGCGAAGGTTATTCCCAACCTGAAGACCTACATGGACGAGCTGGCGCGTCATTATCATGGCGCCGGGCAGAATCTGAAAAAGCAGATAGCAAAAGCGGATAGCGGCAGCGACAAGCTTGCTGCGCTATCCGAACAGGAAAGCGCATCGTTTCTCAAGGCCGCGGACTACTATCGGCTTTACATGCAGACCTTCCCTGAAGATCCGCGGGTGCCCGAGCTGACATATATGCGAGCCGAGGCACTGTTCGATGGTGGTGATTATCTCGCAGCAATAGGTGAATATGAAAAGTCCGCCTATGCATATGCGCATGGCAGGTTCGGCGCCGACGCAGGCTATGCCGCCATCATTGCCTACGAAAAACACGCCGAGGCGCTACGTAACCTGCATGGTAGCGACTCACCGCAGCTTGACTCATGGCGTTCGACGGCCGTGGAGAGCCAACTGCGTTTCGTCAGCACATACAGGGAAGACAGTCGTGCAGGCGCAGTACTCGCAAAGGCCTCCGAAGCGCTGTTTGAACTGAAGCGCTATGAAAAAGCGCTCGAAGTCGCGTCGAGTGTGGTATCCCGGACAGGCACAGTGGACAAAATATTAAACAAGACGGCCTATGGCGTAATCGCTCATAGCCAGTATGAACTCGGTAGATATTCCGAAGCGGAATCCGGCTACCAGAACCAGCTTAAATACATACCAGAAGGTGACAAGGAACATGACATCGTTCTTGAACGTATAGCAGCAACCGTCTACAAGCAGGGCGACGAAGCATTACAGGCGAATGACCTGAACCATGCCATCGAACATTTCCTGCGCATAAAGACCCTTGCACCCGAGTCCGATGCGCGTGTTGTCGCACAGTACGATGCTGCCACGCATATGCTGACGCTGGAACAGTGGAAGCCGGCATTGACTGAGTTGCTCGAGCTACGCAATGAATTTCCAGACCATGAACTAACCCGGGATGTGTCACGGAAAATCGCCTATGCCTACGAACATGATGCACAGTGGAAGCGCGCTGCCGAGGAATACGACAGCATCTATCGGAGCACAGTGGATGCCGATGAAAAACGCGATGCACTTTTTATAGCAGCAGGACTCTACGAGCAGGCGGGTGATGATTCAACAGCGATCGAGTATTTCAAGCGCTGGGCACACGTGTACGAGGAGCCATTCGATAATCGTATGGAAGCCCGTTATCACCTGGCAGTTCTCTACAAGAAAAACGATGACCTCGACAGGCACCTTTACTGGCTGCGCCGCGTGATCGATGGTGAGCGCAAAGCCGGATCAAAAGGCACTGATCGCTCCCAATGGCTCGCTGCCTGGGCGAATGCCGAATACGGGGATTACTGGGGCCAGGAATTCGATCGCGTGAAATTGCGGATGCCACTGGATAAATGGATGCCGAGGAAAAGCGAAAAGCTTAAAAATGCACTCGAACGTTATGAAAAGTCTGCCAGTTTTGGAATCCTGGAATTCACAACAAGGACTTCATACAGCATAGGCGAACTGTATGCCAGGTTTGCTCGTGACTTGATGGATTCCCCGAGACCTGGAGGTCTTTCTGCAGCGGAACTCCAGCAATACGAATTACTGCTGGAAGAACAGGCGATCCCTTTCGAGGAACTGGCCATGGAAATCCACCAGAACAACATCCAGCAGTCCTGGGATGGAAACTTCAACCAGTGGGTAGACAAGAGCTTTGCGGCGATGGCCAGATTGTCACCCGTTCGTTACGACAAACAGGAAATGCAGGTGAGCTATGGATACGGAATCCGGTAGTTACGTTTTTACAACGACAACTGTCTTGCTAACGGCAATGCTTGTCTCGGGATGCTATGCCACCATGCCTGGAAAACGCCCGGTGCAACACCTGTCGGTGGGTACGGCCGAAATCGTCGGTAATAGAGCCGCGGTTTCGGCTTCAACTGACGCAACACTGCCGCGACAGGAATACAGTTCTGCGGGTGAAAAAGTCCCTTATGACATGCAACCGAATCCTTATACAACTGAATCCGGCTCGGTCCCGGCAGAGGCGAGGTCGATTTTTATTGCGGCAGACAACCGTCTGCAGGACGGAGACGTTTCCGGCGCCAGTGCAAAATTCCGACTGCTCACTGAAAAGTACCCGTCACTCTCAGGTCCGTGGGTAAGACTCGGTGTGATTGCAGAAGAACAGGAACGCTTTTCTGAAGCGATCCAGCATTACAGGAAGGCAATCGCCATCAATAATAAAAATGTCAATGCCTATATGGCACTTGGCCTGATTCAGCGCAAGCAGGGTTATTTTTCCGATGCCTTCCAGACTTATCTGAATGCCTTGTCTGTGTGGAAGGACTTTCCCGAGGCACATCTGAACCTCGCGATTCTGTATGACCTCTATCTTAACAATCCTGAAGCGGCACAGAAGCATTATGAAGCCTACTATTTCCTTACCGGTGAGAAGGATGAAAAGGTTCAAAAGTGGCTGGTTGAAGTCAGGCACAGAACAGGCATCGATCAAAGTTTCATCGATAGACCACCGGAGAATACAGTCGTAACAGCAACAGATGTAACCAGTGCGGCCATTTCGGTCGCAGCTGGCGGTGATAACAACTGAATCCAGTATAACCGGTCGATGTGACCACCCGAGGCAGATATGTCATGACAGCGAGAATCCTGACAGTAACGATCTTCCTGGTAGCGCCATTGAATATATCGGCACAGGAACGCATTGACCTGGAGAGTACCTTTGTCGGCGACAGGGAGCAACCATCTGTCAGCTACATTACACCATGGAAACCACCGGAAGGACCAGACAAGCTGTATCGACCCATCAGGTCACTGTCGGGGAATGCGCTTGATCCTGTTGACCGTGATGTCCTTGCAAGAAGTGTCCAGTTCTACGATGAACTGTCACTGGAAGGGTCCACAGGGGGGCAATGACATGGCTGGCATCTAGAAATCACTGGCATCAACAGACTACTACCGTTTCACGTCATTCGTAATCAGGGAGAACATCATGGGCACCTACTCAACAATTACGTCATTTTTCCAGTCAGGTGGTTATTTCATGTACCCAATCGCACTGGTTCTTGCAATCGGACTCGCTATTGCATTCGAACGCTGGCTGTTTCTGCGTAAATCCCTTTATGCCAACAAGAAAGCCTATTCCGCGTTACTGCCAATGCTTAACAGCAAACACTATGACAAGGCCCTACAGTATGCGCACGACAGCAAGTCGGCAATTGCACGTATTGTTCTTGCCGCAGTCGAAACCATGCAAGCCACACCGCGCAGGGATGATATCCAGTCTGCGATGCAGGAGGGGATTCTGGAAACTGTCCCGCGTCTTGCAAAACGGACGAATTACCTTTCCATCCTCGCCAATATCTCAACCCTGCTCGGGCTTCTGGGAACTATTATCGGGCTGATCGCGGCCTTCACTGCGGTTGCCCATGCCGATCCGGCAGACAAGGCAACACTCTTGTCAGAGTCCATTTCCGTTGCAATGAACACAACAGCATTCGGCCTGATTTCAGCCATTCCATTGCTGCTGTTTCATTCTCTACTGCAGAACAAAACAGTGGAAATCGTCGACAGTATTGAAATGGCTGGAGTCAAGTTCCTGAACGCTATCGTCAAGGGGCACCAGAACGCCTTTGCAGCTCGCCAGACCGATTACGGCATCTGAGAGGCGCTGACGCTATGTTTGTGAAACGCAGAGATCTCGATGAAGGTGATCTGGATATTACACCCTTCATGAACCTCATGATCGTACTGGTACCCGTACTGTTGATGAGCATGGTTTTCAGCCAGATCACAATCCTGCGGCTCAATCTTCCTGATCTGACCGGCTCGGTAACACAAAGCCTGGAGAAAAACCGGCAACTCGAGGTCGTGCTGCGAAAATCCGGTCTCGAGGTGTATTTTCCAAGTGGCGTACTGATCAAGACGATAGAACCAAAAGACAGTGAAGACGGTAAGAAACTCGACTACGCGACACTATCCCTGGTGTTGCGTGAAATAAAAAAACAATTCAAGGAAAAGTCCGACGTCCTGCTTCTATCAGAAGCTGACGTAAGCTACCAGTCACTTGTATCAACCATGGACACCGTTCGCGGGTTCACGGCTGTTGTAGCAACCAGCGCAGTCACAGTCGAACTGTTTCCGGAAATATCGCTTGGTGACGCACCACCCAGGGAGCATGACTCATGAACAGGTCCAGCATCGCACAGCGCATGCAGCAGAATCACAGGCGCTTTCTCAAGCCGGCGAAACTCAATCTGGTTTCGCTCATGGATATTTTCACGATCCTCGTTTTCTTTCTGCTTATCAACTCCGGTGACAACGAGATCCTGAAGGTGAGCAAGCATATAAGACTACCTGATTCGGTTGCCGAGGCGCCTCCGTCATCTACCATTACCGTGATGGTGACAGAAACAGATGTCATCGTTGATGGTCGCCCGGTTGCAACCATGAACGACGTAATTAACAGCGACGGGGTTATACCAGGGCTTGCCAGGGAACTCGACTATCTGGCTTCAAAAAGAACTCAGTTAACCGCAGAAGAACTGGTGAGTGGCAGGGCTATCACGATTCTTGGGGATCATACAATTCCTTATGAAATACTCAAGCGCGTCATGATCACCTGTGCAAAATCGAACTACCGGGACCTCTCCATGGCGGTTACCCGGGTGGCCAACGCCGGGACATAGGGGATCAGGCAGATGACTGCGACAGCCATATTGCTGAATGATTTTGTTCTGCCCTGGGAGGCAACACGCAGAGAAGACGCGCGTTTCAGGAGAATACTGAAACGTCTGCTGCTTGTGTTCCTGCTGCTTGCCATCGTCTTCCCGCTGCTTCCATTGCCTGTAATCGAGCGCGAGCAGGCGGAAATTCTGCCACCGGCCCTGGCCAAGATCATCATCCACCAGAAGTTGCCAGCGCAACCCGCACCACCACCGCCGCCAAAACCTGATCCGCTGGAAACTGAAAAACCCGTGGAGAGCAAGAAAGTTATTGAACAGGCGGCATCACCTGCCAAGCAGTCCAGGGCAAAGCCGGCCGCGAGAAATGTTGCATCAATGGGTGTTGCCGCATTCTCCAGCCAGCTCGAGTCACTGCGCAGCTCCCTGGACGTTGCCAAACTGCAGGCCAAAAATACAAATATCTCGACAGGCGCAGCCGCAAAAGCCTCGCGCACTGTGCTTGGTCGCGAATCTGCAATCAAAACCAGCGGTGGTGTCAGTTCATCTGTCCTGAACAGTAACGGCAGCAGCACACAACTGACCGGGCGAAACGGCGTTGCCGTTACAAGCCCGCTTGGTTATGGCAATGGCGGAGGTGGTGGTGCCTATGGCAGTGGTAGCGGGGCAGGTGGAGGAGGGGGCAAGCACAGCTCCTCAGTCGCGGGCGGACGTGATATGGAATCCATACGTCGGGTATTTGAACAGCACAAGGGTGCGATTTATGCCATCTACAACCGGGCCTTGCGCCGGGATCCGGAAATCAGGGGGAAATACGTATTTCATATTGTCATCGAGCCCAACGGCAAAATATCCAGGATTGAGCTTGTCAGCAGTGAACTCGGAAACATAAAACTGGAGCAAAAACTGATGACAAGGATCCGGGTAATCGACTTCGGACCGGATGATGTCGTTGCAACTCCGGTTAACTACAAGTTCGACTTCCTGCCTGGCTAACGGGAGCGATCAAACAATGTATCACTGCTCAGACCGCCTCGTTTCCGGGATAAGAAAATGAACAAGCGCTTGTATAACACGAGTGCGGCGGGCGGATGCAGGAGATTTAGCATGATGACTCGACTCGGAAATACTTTACTCCTGTTAACTTTGGTTTTGATGGCTGCAGCGATAACGGCTTGCAACACGGAAGGTCTGTCAGGAGAAAATGGCCTGCTGGATGACCGCCCCTTCGCCTATATTGTACGAGATTATCCCGCGATGGGTGATACCTCGTCTGTCGACAGCAGGCCTCCGCTGGATCCACGTGCACCCTACCAGTTCAACCCGGGCGCCAGATTGATTGTGCGTGACAGGATTGCACTGGATTCCGAGGAAACAGACATTCTCAGCGGCTTTTTTGGCAGCGGTGCATACGACGTCAAGGATCTCAGTGTATCGCCCGATGGCGAAACCATCATCTTTGCAGCCCATGGCCCTCAGCAGAGCAACAACAACAACTCCTGGAACATCTACGCGTATTCCTTCTCCACGAAGCAGGTTTGGCGGATTATTGCGGACGATGACCTCGCCAATGCAGGACAGGACACCAATCCCTCATACACCAATGACGGTCGAATCGTATTCTCGTCGGACCGTCAACTGGGTACAGGCAATTACCAGGTTATTGATCGCAGGGAATACATCGATGATTTTGATGAGCCTGCCTCGCTGCTGCACATCATGCAACCTGATGGCAGCCAGATGGTCCAAATCACATTTGGCGCCTACCATGATATCGAACCGAACACGATGAATGATGGCCAGATTGTTTTCATCCGCTGGGGTCGCGAGTACGAAACCCTGTATGACTGTACTGATCAAAACATAGACGATCCCGATTTCAGTACACACCCGCATGGTGGTGGTTATGGTCACGGTAATGGCGACGGCTTTCCACCCGGGCTGGATGAACCCAAGGACTGGACCACTGATGACAAATGCGGTGCATCTGTAGCCGGTTCGACAGAGGATACCCGCGTCTTCATCCAGGACGTCCTCAGCCTGTACCGAATTGCACCGAGCGGTGGTAACCTGCACCGCTATTTCGGCAGCATAAACCAGGCGGTCACCGACGCATCCTTTATTCACTACATAGACCCAATCCCGCTGCCTGACGGCAACCTGGCCACCATCATGCGCCATATCTACAATCCGGTGTACGGCGGTGATGTGATAAGAATCAACAGCCAGAGTTTCTATGCAGTCGACAAGCCAATCAGTCAGTATTTCAGTGGTGAAGCCGAAGAATCCATGTCTCCCGGTCTGGTCAATTTCTACCCGAACCAGGTGTCGCCTGCAGGTTGGTACAGTGCACTATTTCCCTATCGTGATGGCAGCGGGCGTCTGCTTGCTAGCTGGGCACAGTGTCTTGTCATTGCCGGTGACGTCAATGATGTATGTTCCGGCAGTTCCATTACAAGTGACCTGCTCGCACCGCAGTACGGGATCTGGAGTGTCGACCCGGAAAACAATACCCGGCTACCGGTAGTCAAGAGTCACAGCAATGTTCTCTATAGCGATATCGTGATCGGCAAATACAATCGGGATGCCAGGCCATATGAAAGCCCCAGAGCCAACTTTCTGCTTGATGATGGATACGGGGCATTTCATATTCGCAGTGTTTACGACATGGACGGCCAGGATATGGCCACGCCGGACGGAGGCATTACAACCCTGCGTGACCCGTCCCTTACCTCGCCGGATGATCGCTCGGAGCGCTTCATCCGGGTGCTGTCCAGACGCGAGATGCCCGCAGACCTGGAGGAGGCCATACTGAGCAGCACGGTGTATAACCCCACCAACGGCAGCGGACCACAGATGGGATTACGGCCGGTGCTGGGATCCGGCGGCCGCAACCTGTACGACATCCTGACATACGGAATGATCGAGCCGGACGGTTCCGCCATGATTCAGGTCCCGCATGACACCTATTTCACCTTCGAGATCGTCAACAAGTACGCTAAACGAGTCGACCTGATCGCGGAATCCGGCTATAACTTCAATTACCTGAAACAGCATGGCCAGAACCTGCTACTCGATGAGGGAGAATTGCGCGAGTGCAATGGCTGCCATGATCCGGTCAATGATATACCGCACGCACGGATGGATTTCCAGGCGGCATCGGCGAATCCAGGCGCACCTGGCGACGCCATGTCATTTCCCAATGCGAACCCGCAGATTCTTGCAGCGCGCTATCGGGATACGATGGCACAGGCCCTGACGTTCTGGCTCGGAAGCATCGCGGCAGGATCCAGTGACGTGGAATTCGAGGATTACTGGACCAATCCATACAGCGGTTCACCGCTGCCGTCTTTCATCTACAGCCACAACAACCTGACTACACCTGCCCCGGTGAATAATTCGGCCTGCCAGAACGCATGGACCAGCGACTGCAAGGTCACCATTAACTACCTGGAGCATATTCAACCTGTCTGGGACGCCTGCCGTCCTCAGGCAGGCAACATGTCCTGTACCAGTTGCCATGACAAGGCAGACAATTATCCGGCCAACAACTGCCCGGGCGGCGGCGGTCCCGGCGGAAACCTCGTCCTTGGCGGCGATCCCGATCCCTGGAATCCGCTGGAAGTCGCATCCTACGTACAATTGTTTGAACCTCACTATTATGTGATGAATGCGAACGGCATCTGGGTCCTGGTGACAGATCCTGAAACAGAATGTCAGAATGGCATCGAGGGCGACCTGTCTGTCGAACCGCAGAACGGGATCTGTATCACCCGGCGCCTGATGAGCGCACGTGGCGCAATTGCAAGTGCACGGTTTTTCAGTCTGTTCGACGACGACACCGATGACGACGCTTATGAAGTCGAATCCATAGACCCGAGCACGGGAACCAAGAAGGATCTGTCCTTTCACAAAGGCATGCTGACCACAGCAGAATTACGGATGATTGCCGAGTGGCTTGATACCGGCGCTCACTACTATAACGATACGGAAAAATTCGTACTGCAATAATGCCGGCGCCTGTCCCGGACGCACTTTATTTCCTCGCGGGTAACATGACCGCATTACGGCATACGCACCAACCGGCAAGGACCTGAGCATGAGGTAGAGGACGGGCAGGAAAACAGCCTGTTCTGCTCGCCAAGCGGAATAGCAGGCCCGATGCAGGCCTGTATCCTGTTCCTCCCGGTGCATGGTATAACCATGAACATTCTGGCCAGGCATGAAATGTGTGATGCTGTATTCCTTCGCGGCAGATGTCTTACTCGTGCTTCACCTTGCTTTCATCGTTTTCGTGATGCTGGGCGGGTTGCTGCTGCTGAAATGGCAGTGGTTTATTTACCTGCATCTGCCTGCCGTGGCCTGGGGAATCCTGGTCGAACTACAGGGCTGGCTGTGCCCCCTGACGCCGCTGGAACAGGATTTCAGAATGCTCGCAGGTGAGTCCGGATACAGCGGCGGATTTGTGCAGCACTACCTGCTGCCGATTATCTATCCTGCCGGGTTGACGCGCGATATGCAGACCATCCTTGCCGCCAGCGTCATAGTAACCAATCTGGTGATCTACACGGTGATTTACGTAAAATATCGCCGAGGCATCAACTGCCCCTGATGTTGCCGTGAGGCCGTTGGCGAGGCTCGCGCCGGCCAGGCGCGCCGCCATTCGGAACAGTCGCGGCCGGCACCCGGGGCAACGGCTGGAAACAGGCCGCCTACAGGAGAGCTTGTGCAATGAGTGGGTTAACAGCCAGCACCGGGGCGCAACAGGAGCGCACTGCAGGAATGCCATGAAGATTACCAGACAACAATTGCAGCAGGCGGCCAGTGACGGCATCCTTTCCACCGACCAGGCCGAGGCGCTATACACGTACCTGCAGCACCGTCCCGGCGCGGGTCCGGTATTCAGTTTTACCCATATACTCTACTACCTGGGCGGGCTCACCGCCATCGGTGCCATGACCCTGTTCATGAACCTGGGCTGGGAGGAATTCGGCGGCTGGGGCATCCTTGGCATCTCTGTGGCTTATGCAGTTATCGGGCTGCTGCTGATCTCGCGTTTCGAGCATGCCGGACACCTGATTCCCGCAGGCATCTGCGCCACTTTCGTGGTCGCCATCACGCCGCTTGCGATTTACGGCCTGCAGCAGGGGATGGGCTGGTGGCCGGATGATACTACCTACCGGGGATACCACCATGACATCAAGTGGCACTGGATCTACCTGGAGTTCGGCACCCTGATCGCCGGCGCAATCATGGCCTGGCGCTACCATTATCCGTTCCTGTTAATGCCCGTCGCTGTCACCCTGTGGTACATGTCGATGGACATGGCTGACATGCTCACGGGGGGCGCTGCCGACTACGAATTCAAGGCCTTTGTGTCGATGTGGTTCGGTCTGCTGACGACCTTGATCGCTTTCTGGGTGGATATCCGTTCACGCCATACCGGGGATTATGCCTTCTGGCTCTACCTGTTCGGTGTACTGGCTTTCTGGTGCGGGCTGACGATGCAGCATTCAGACAGTGAACTGGCAAGGTTCATCTATTTCCTCACCAACCTTGGCCTGATCGGCATCGGCGCCGTACTGGTGCGACGCGTGTTCGTGGTATTCGGCGCACTTGGCTGCGTCGCCTACCTGGAGCACCTTGCCTCGAGTATCTTTCAGGACAGCTGGCTGTTTCCGATTGCCCTGACGGCCATCGGCCTGGGCATCGTCTACCTCGGCATCCTCTGGCAACGCCATGAAGCTGCAATCACCGGCCGGATGCAGGCACTGCTGCCACAGGCATTGCGGGAACTGCTCGCCGCCCGCGGCCGAGCCTGACCGCATGCCCTGCAGCGCAGGTTGCCGGATCGGGGCCGCTTGCCGGTTTCAGTCTGATGACGGGGCGGCGTTCTCCTCCAGCCAGTTGGCCACTGTTTCAACCAGCTCCTCGTTATGACCCTGGAACATATGGCCTGCGCCGGCGATCTCGATCTGTGTATAAGCCATGTTACCGGCGCGTTCGGCCGCCGCCGCACGCACAGCAGCCGTGTTCCTGACAGCAGGCAGGTCGACCTCGCCGTACAGATCCAGCATCGGCAGCGAAATGCCGGATATCCAGGCAGGCACGTCGCCATCATCCGAATGACGCGTTCCCGAGAGGCCGATCGCAACAAGCCCCAGTACCGGCGGCTCTTCGGTCGTGGCCAGCCAGTAGGTCGCCATCTGGGCGCCGAGGCTGTGTGCGACAATCACGATATTGTCGATACCCTGTTCCTGCAAAAAGCGAATACCGGCATCAATGCGCGGCGGCACCTCGGAAAAGATCGGGTAGTAGTCCGGCACCTCGGCGTCTGCTGCAAGCACCGGCATCTGCAGGGAGAGCGTCGACCAGCCATGTTGCGGAAGCTGCTCACGCAGCGGATTGATGACATCCGGCCAGTCGGGATGGACGCCGATGCCGTGAATCAGGATGACGCCGCCCAGGGGCGTTTCACCTGCGGACGGCGTGTAAATCGACATGAACTCATGCCCGTCGGCTTGCAGCATTTCGACTTCGCCGGTGAATATCACGTCCACGATCTGGTCTGCCCAGCGCTGTTCACGCGCCAGGTCCGATGCCGCTGCAGGCAAGGACATCATGCCTGCCAGCAGCAGGCCAAACCAGCCGTTGAATCTGTTCATCCTGTCCATCGTACTGCCTCCCGTAGAGTCAATATGCGAGCAGTTTTACCCGGACATCGTTCATTTGCAACCATGGGCACGAAAGGGATACCTGTCAGCCAGGCGACAGAGATTGCAGCCACGCGCAACCCCGCAGACAGCTGGCCGGAAAGCTCCGGCGGGTGATATAGAAAATCAACTCATGTTCGCAACCTACCGTTTTAACTATGCTTTTATAAGGAGCTCTTTGCTCCTCGCGGTACTGGCAATGACCGGCTGCGCAGGTAGTCCCGCGGCACCGGCCACGGAACCTCCCGCCAGCGTAGCAGCCGCAGCGACCCATCCGGGTGTCCTGGTTGCAACAACCCTGCTCGGGACACCCTATCGCTACGGCGGCTCCAGCCCGCGGCGCGGTTTTGATTGCAGCGGGCTGGTCCATTATGCATTCCGGGAAACAGGCCTTCACATACCCCGAACCACCGGCGCACAACTGCGCCACGCAAAACCGGTCCCCCTGCCGGAGATCCTGCCCGGTGACCTGTTGTTTTTCCGGCAGCGTTCCAGCAGGGTATCCCACGTTGGCATCTATGCCGGGGAGGGCTGGTTTATCCATGCACCGTCGCGAGGCAAGCAGGTATCCTGGGAATCCCTGCACAACAACTACTGGAAGACCCGACTGGTCGCTGCAGGACGTTATGAATGACCCGCAACAAGCACATGCGCGCAACCCATGCGACCGCGCATCACCAGCCAGCAGCAACACTGGAGAACCGGAATGCATACAAACATTTTCAGACAGGCGGCATGCGTTATCATGCTGTGTATGATGGGTAGCTCCGCCGCAGACAATACAACGGTACCACTGGCACCATGCCCGGACAGTCCCAACTGCGTTTCCAGCCTGACGCCACGGTCAGATCACGAACATTACATAACACCCTTCAGCTTCAGCGGCGACCCTGCCGCTGCCTGGCAACGACTCAAGACTGCCGTACTCGCGGAAAAACGCGCCACGATCGTCGAGGAAAAGGCAGGCTACCTGCATGCCGAAATGCGCAGCCTGATCTTCCGCTTTGTTGATGATGTCGAGTTTTCCCTGGACGCCGATGCCGGCCTGATCAATGTGCGTTCCGCTTCACGCGTGGGTTACAGTGACTTTGGCGTAAACCGCAGGCGCGTGCAGCGCATCCGCGCTGCATTCGATTCGCAACCTGCCGGATAACCGGCATGGAAGCCGAGGGCGTCATCAAGTTTGACCTGCAGTATCGCGTTGCCCAGCCTGTTGCAGAGAACGAGCTGCAAGAACTCAACGCATGGCGCAGCCGCCTCTGGCAACTCCGGCTTATCGGACAGGACCCGCAGCGCTACAGCGGCTACGGCTTCGGTAATGTCAGCATGCGCTGCGGCCCGCGCGACTCGGCAC
>JASFOC010000002.1:0-21573 GCA_050116715.1 Gammaproteobacteria bacterium | reverse complement strand
GGGCATGGATCTTCCCTTCATTCGGGAGCGGGGTACTGTTGGCGTATGAGCCATAACTTGTTGAAAAATACGGCTATCGTGGGCAGCATGACCTTGATTTCCCGGGCCCTCGGGCTGTTACGCGACATGGTGCTGGCGCGCTGGTTCGGTGCCGATGCAGCCATGGACGCCTTCTTCGTTGCTTTCAAGATACCGAATTTCATGCGCCGGCTGTTTGCCGAAGGCGCTTTCTCCCAGGCGTTTGTGCCTGTCATTTCCGAATACCGCGAACAGCGTTCGCAGGAAGCGGTCACGGCACTGGTCAACCGGGTAGCCGGCACGCTTGGCGGCATTCTGTTAACGCTGAGTATCGTCGGCGTGCTTGCCAGCCCGGTGTTGGTGACCCTGTTCGCGCCGGGTTTTTATTACCGTGATCCGCTCCAGTTCGAACTGGCGGCACAGATGCTGCGCATGACGTTCCCGTATCTGCTGTTCGTTTCCCTGGTGGCATTTGCCGCAGGGATACTCAATACCTACGGACGCTTTGCAGCGGCGTCTTTCGTGCCGGTGTGGCTGAACGTGGTCCTGATCGGTGCTGCCGTGCTGGTGTCGCCGCGGCTGCAACAGCCGGAATTCGCCCTGGCCGGCGCCGTGTTCGTTGCCGGCGTGGTGCAGGTGCTGTTTCTGCTGCCATCCCTGAAACGGGTGGGGCTGTTGCCGCGTCCGGTATGGGGGGTGCGGGATCCCGGTGTGCGGCGCATTATGAAGCTTATGCTGCCGGGTATCCTGGGTTCCTCGGTGGCGCAGATCAACCTGCTGTTCGATACCCTGATCGCCTCTTTCCTGGTGGCTGGCAGTGTCAGCTGGCTGTACTACTCTGACCGTCTGGTCGAGTTTCCCCTCGGGGTTTTCGCCATCGCCCTGTCCACCGTGATTCTGCCAAGCCTGTCGCGCAGCCATGCCAACGACTCGGCCGAGGAGTTTTCGTACACCGTCGACTGGGGACTGCGCCTGGTGCTGCTTATCGGCTTACCCTCGGCGGTCGGGTTGTTCCTGCTGGCGCGCCCGATGCTGGCGACCCTGTTCCAGTACGGCGACTTCGGTGGTGCAGACGTGACCATGGCGGGTATGAGCCTGATGGCTTACGCGGCCGGCCTGCCGGGCTTCATGCTAGTCAAGGTGCTTGCGCCGGCCTTCTATTCCCGCAAGGATCCGCGCACGCCGGTGCGGATCGCAATCATTGCGCTGCTGACCAATATGCTGCTGAACCTGGTGTTTGTCGTGCCAATGGTGCTGCTGGATATCCCGGCACCGCATGCCGGGCTGGCACTGGCGACATCGATTGCCGCCTGGGTGAACGCCGGACTGCTGTTGCGCACGTTGAAAAACAGGCAAATCTATCGCCCGCAAGCTGGTTGGCAGCGTTTCTTTCTGCAGCTGGCACTGGCTGTCGGTGCCCTGGGCGCGCTGCTGCTCTGGGCGGTACCGGCACTCGTGGCATGGTTGCAGTGGTCTGCCTGGCTGCGGGCTGCCCACCTGTTGTTGTGGGTGGTCGCGGGAGCCGGGATCTATTTTGTTGCCCTGCGCGTCTGCGGTATGGACCTTAAAGGCCTGTGGCGACACGCGCATTCCGATGCTGCTGCCTGAGCCACTGCCGCCCGGCACACAGCGCTTGATAGATGTCTTATAATCCGGGACTTGTCCGGTAAAGAGTGCTCCCCGCTTATGCAACTGGTGCGTGGTTTACACAATCTGCGGCCCTCGCATCGCGGTTGCGCCGCCACGATCGGCAGCTTCGATGGTGTGCATCTGGGCCATCAGGCCGTGCTCGGCCAGCTGGCGGAACGCGCGGCAGATTTGCACGTGCCGGCAACGCTGATTACCTTCGAGCCGCATCCCCGCGAATTTTTCCAGCCCGAATCCGCGCCGCCTCGTCTGACGCGTTTCCGGGAAAAGATGGAAGCCCTGCGGCGTTGCGGCATCGAGCGGGTTGTGTGCCTGCGTTTCGATGACCATCTTGCCAGTTTGGCCCCGGAAGAATTCATCAGGGTAATACTGCTTGAAGGGGTCGGTGTGAACTACCTGGTGATAGGCGATGATTTCCATTTCGGCAAGGGCCGTGGTGGGAATTTCTCCACCCTGCAACGTGCAGGCGAGGAACACGGCTTCCCCGTCGTCAATATGCACACCTTCAACATCGGTGGCAGCCGTGTCAGCAGCACGCGCATACGCGAGGCTCTGCAGCAGGGTGACTTCACAACGGCAGAGGCGCTGCTGGGACGCAGCTACCGCATGAGCGGACGGGTTGCGCACGGCGACAAGCGCGGCCGGACAATCGGTTTCCCGACGGCAAATATCCACCTGCATCGGGCGGTGGCGCCGGTCGAGGGTGTATTCGCCGTGGAGATGTTCGGACTCCCCGGTGAGCCGGTGCAGGGCGTCGCAAATATCGGTGTACGTCCGACCGTGGATGGAACCCGTTCACTGCTGGAGGTGCACCTGTTCGATTTTGATCGTGATATTTACGGCATACACGTGCAGGTCAGTTTTCTGAAGAAGCTGCGGGCGGAACGCCGCTTCGAGTCATTCGCAGCCCTGCAGCAACAGATTATTCAGGATTCCGAACAGGCGCGGGCATACTTTGAGAATTGCTGCTGAAGCATCTTCCGCATGACAGGGCTCAATGGCCCCATAACCAAAGATTAGTGGGATTCAAGCAGTTATTGGGTTATAACTTCGCGTTCAGTGCGCGACCATCACAGCGATTTCGAAATGACTGATTACAAGGACACACTCAACCTTCCCAAGACGGCTTTCCCCATGAAGGGCAACCTGCCGGTGCGCGAGCCGGAAATTCTGGCGCGCTGGGAGTCCATGGATCTGTACACCAGGCTGCGGGAGGCGGGTGCGGACCGGCCACGCTTCATCCTGCATGACGGCCCGCCCTACGCCAATGGCGACATCCACATCGGACATGCCGTCAACAAGGTACTCAAGGACATTATCGTCAAGAGCAAGACCCTGAGTGGATTCGACGCACCCTATGTGCCCGGCTGGGACTGTCATGGCCTGCCGATCGAACTCAACGTGGAAAAGAAGGTCGGCAAGGCCGGGCTGAAGGTGGACGCGGCTACCTTCAGGCAGGCCTGCCGTGACTATGCCGGCAAGCAGGTTGACGGTCAGCGTCGTGACTTTGTTCGCCTCGGTGTGCTGGGCGACTGGGAGCGCCCCTATCTCACCATGGATTACCGCTTCGAGGCGGATATCATCCGTGCTCTCGGACGGATTATCGACAACGGGCACCTGCACAAGGGCTTCAAGCCGGTGCACTGGTGTACGGACTGCCGTTCCGCCCTGGCAGAGGCCGAGGTGGAGTACGAGGACAAGAATTCCCATGCAATCGACGTGCGCTTCGCAGTTCCCAATGATGAGGGGCTGTTTGCGCGTTGTCACCACGTCGAAGGCCATGATGGCGAGGGTCCGGTTTCGGTTGTTATCTGGACCACGACCCCCTGGACCCTGCCGGCCAACCGCGCGGTCGCGCTGAATCCGGGGCTGGACTATGCCGTGGTGCAGTGTGACATTGGCCATGGCCACGAGCGCCTCGTGATTGCGGAGGCCCTGCTCAAGGACACCATGCTGCGCTTTGGCGCGGACAAGTACCACGTCATCGCCTACTGCAAGGGGGCGGACCTGGAAGGTCTGGAACTGGCGCATCCTTTCTACGACCGTGAAGTCCCGATCATCCTGGGAGACCACGTCACCACGGAAGCCGGCACCGGCGCCGTGCATACCGCACCCGGACATGGCCAGGACGACTATGTTGTAGGCAGTCGCTATAATCTGCCGGTCGATAACCCGGTGGATGGCAATGGCTGCTTTCTGCCGGATACCGAGCTGTTTGCCGGTATGCACGTGTTTGCCGCCAACGAACACGTCATCGAGGTCCTGAAGGGCAGGGGCGCGCTGGTCCACGAGGAGGTGGTGCGACACAGCTATCCGCACTGCTGGCGCCACAAGACGCCCATCATCTTCCGTGCGACGCCGCAGTGGTTTATCAGTATGGCGCAGCAGGGCCTGCGCGAGCAGGCGCTTGCAGCCATCAAGTCGGTGCAATGGATGCCTGACTGGGGTGCGGCGCGTATCGAAGGCATGGTCAGCAACCGGCCGGACTGGTGCATCTCCAGGCAGCGGACCTGGGGCGTGCCGATCCCGCTGTTCGTCCACCGGCAGACGGGTGAACTGCATGCAGAGACCCCGCGCCTGATCGAGGAAGTCGCGCAGCGGGTAGAGGCTGCGGGTGTTGATGCCTGGTTTGGGCTCGATGCTGCTGAACTGCTTGGCGCGGAAGCGGACCAGTATGACAAGGTTGGCGATACCCTGGATGTCTGGTTCGACTCGGGTGTTACCCATACCGCCGTGCTGGAAAGGCAGCCGCAGCTCGGTCTGCCGGCAGACCTCTACCTGGAGGGTTCCGACCAGCATCGTGGCTGGTTCCAGTCTTCGTTGCTCAGTGCGATTGCCATCCGTGGCAAGGCGCCCTACCGGGCCGTGCTGACACACGGATTCACGGTGGATGCCAGGGGACAGAAAATGTCCAAGTCGCGCGGCAATGTCATCGCGCCGCAAAAGGTCGTCAATGCCATGGGTGCCGATATCCTGCGGCTGTGGGTCGCAGCGACCGATTACCGTGGCGAGATGACTGTCTCCGATGAAATCCTGAAGCGCACGGCCGAGGCCTACCGGCGCCTGCGCAACACTGCCCGCTTCCTGCTTGCCAACCTGCATGGCTTCGAACCTGGTGAGCATCGGCTTGATCCCGAGAACATGCTGTGCCTGGATCGCTGGACACTGGAACGTACCCGCCAGTTGCAGGAACAGGTCCGGCAAGCCTATGACAGCTACGAGTTCCACCGCATTTTCCAGCTGGTGCACAACTTCTGCGCGGTGGACATGGGCGGCTTCTACCTGGATATCATCAAGGACCGCCAGTACACCACGCAGGAAAACAGCATCCCGCGGCGTTCCGCCCAGACCGCCATGTATCACGTGGTGGAGTCGCTGGTGCGCTGGCTGGCGCCGATCCTGAGTTTTACCGCCGAGGAAATCTGGCAGCATCTGCCCGGCGAGCGCGAGGATTCCATATTTTTATCCGGCTGGTATGAACTGCCGCCTGCCTTTTATACAGAAGGCGAACTTCTCTCGCGCATGGGTACGAATTTCTGGCAGCGCATCATCGAGGTGCGCGATGCCGTCAGCAAGGAGCTGGAGAAGCTGCGCGTGGCGGGCGACATCGGCTCGTCCCTCGATGCCGAGGTAGACCTGTATGCCGATGCGCATACCCGTCACGTGTTGCAGGCTCTCGGTGATGAGCTGCGCTTTGTGCTAATCACGTCCTATGTGCGGATCCATGAAACGGAAAGTGCGCCAGCGGATGCGGTACCTGCAAGTGTGCCGAATTTTTCCTTCAGTATTCGGGTGACGCCTTCCGCGTATCCGAAGTGTATCCGCTGCTGGCACCACCGCGAGGACGTCGGTGCCGTCGCCGGGCACCCGCAGATCTGCAGCCGTTGTGTGGAAAATGTTGACGGCGCCGGCGAGCAGCGGCGTTTTGCCTGACGGCGAATACCGGGGAGCGAGCAAGTGAAGTGGTTGTGGGTTTCCGCCGTGATACTGTTCCTGGATCAGTGCACCAAGCTGCTGGCCGAAGCCGCGCTGTCCCTGCATGAGTCCATTGTACTGCTGCCGGTGCTGGCGATACGCAAGGCCTATAACAGCGGTGCGGCGTTCAGCTTCCTGAGTGATGCCTCCGGCTGGCAGCGCTGGTTTTTCATCGCGTTGGCCATCGGTGTCATCATCCTGCTGGTTACCTGGCTGCGCCGCTTGCCCGCCGGGCAGAAAGGAACTGCACTGGCACTGGCTCTGATACTCGGCGGTGCCGCCGGCAACCTGGTGGACCGGGTTATCTACGGCCATGTCATCGACTTCATCGATGTCTACTACGGCAGCTGGCACTGGCCCACTTTCAATATAGCGGACTCCGCCATTACTGCCGGGGCATTGCTGCTGCTGCTGGAAGCCTTCACCGGCAGGCACGCTGATGCTGCTGCAAAATCATGACCCGCTAACCATGCAGTATCCCGTCGGTATAGGCAGTACTGTTACCCTGCACCTGGCGCTGACGCTGGAAGACGGCAGCGTCGCCGAGACCACCTTCGAGGACGAACCAGTGACCTTCACCATGGGTGACGGTACCCTGGTCCATGGCCTCGAGCTTGCGCTGTATGGCCTGCGCCCCGGTGACACCCAGCGCCTTGCGCTTTACCCGGAACAGGCCTTCGGTCAGCATGACCCGGAGCGGGTGCATCGCATGCCGCGCAGCGGTTTTCCCGCGGATATCGAGCTGACTCCGGGCAACCTCATCGCGTTCGACACGCCGGCTGGCGAGGAAATTGCGGGTACACTGCTTTCCCTGGATGAACAGACGGTTGAGGTCGACCTCAATCATCCCCTGGCCGGGCACCGTATTATCTTCGATGTCGAGATCCTCGACGTGGTCCCGGCCGGTATGGAATAAGCGAGGCCATGACAGCCATGCGGATATTACTTGCCAACCCCAGGGGTTTCTGTGCCGGCGTCGATCGCGCCATCGAAATCGTCGAGCGGGCCCTGGAACTGTTCGGCGCCCCGATCTACGTCCGCCACGAGGTCGTGCACAATCGTCACGTGGTCGAGGGCCTGCGTTCGCGTGGCACGGTCTTCGTTGATGAACTGGACGAGGTGCCTGAAGGCGGTACAGTGATCTACAGCGCCCACGGGGTTTCACGCGCCGTGCATGCCGAGGGCGAGCGTCGTGGTCTGCGGGTGTTCGATGCCACCTGTCCGCTGGTAACCAAGGTACATCTGGAAGTCAGCCGCCATGCACAGGCCGGACGTGAATGCATTCTCATCGGCCACAAGGGACATCCCGAGGTCGAGGGCACCATGGGACAGTATGATAATTCCATGGGTGGGGCCATGTATCTGGTCGAAACGCCGGCGGATGTCTGCAGCCTCAACGTCCGGGACCCCGAAGACCTGGCGTTCGTAACCCAGACGACGTTGTCCGTCGATGACACCCTGCGGGTGATTGATGAACTGCACCGCTGTTTCCCGCGCATCCAGGGGCCGCGCAAGGACGATATCTGCTACGCCACGCAAAATCGCCAGGATGCCGTCAAGTCGCTTGCGGCCCGCTGCGACGTGTTCCTGGTGGTCGGCTCTCCCAACAGTTCGAATTCAAACCGTCTCCGCGAGATTGCCGAGCACCAGGGTGTGCCGGCCTACCTGATAGATGCCGCGGAGGAAATACAACTTGCCTGGATTAAAGATGTGGAGACCATCGGTGTGACAGCCGGGGCGTCCGCACCGGAACATGTGGTTGCCGGCGTGATTGAAAAGCTGCGTGCACATGGTGCGCTGCTGGTGGAAGAGTCGAAAGGCCGGCAGGAACCGGTGACGTTCTCACTGCCCGCTGCGCTGAAGAAGGATACTACTGTAGCGTAATGCCGCGACAAACGCCCCTGGTTGACGGCTACCCTCTACTGTAAGCCGGGTCAGCAGCGCTCTACCAGTTGCATTGATCAGCGGTCAGGCTGCCTCCGGTAACCGATCTTGTGCCATCTGAATTAAGCACGAAAGTATGGCATTTGTCCTTGGCCTGGTTGCCCTGGGGTTCGGCCCTGACGGTGAAGAGGACGTTGTCAGCGCCAGCGTCGATGCTCAACTTGTAGTGTCCGTTGGTGGTCGGGAGTTTGTCATCCGCCGTATCGGTGCCGTAGAGCACATCCGCCGTGATACCGGCATAGGTGCCGACATCCGAGTAGCGCCGTTCCATGCGGTCGGCCATTTCCAGCAGTTCACCCATGCCCTCGGCGCGGCGTGACTTGCGTACCTGTTCCTGGTAGGACGGATAGCCGATGGCCACGATAATTCCCAGTATTGCGACCACAATTAACATTTCTATCAGCGTGAAGCCGTGTTCTTTGTTGTTCCGAGTCATGTTCCTGTCCCTGTCATGGTTGTGCCGGATGCGGCCCTGATGTTTCGGCCGCACCCGGCAGTTTGTTCCTGGTTACTGGCGTAGGTCGATCCAGTTGCGACGGCCAAAGACAAAGTTCGGGCCGCGTGCTTCCAGGTCGATGGTCTCGATGGATTCAACATCGGCCGGAGTTCCGTCCGCGATTGTCTTGGGCAGTCCAAGGTCGCCAAGCCCCGGCTTCTGGTCTTCCGGGATATATTCCCAGAGGTCGTGGACTTCCTTGAGCGCTTCGCTTGCCGTCTGGAGCAGGGCGGCCAGGTCGAGCAGGGCCTGGTTGAGCTCATCCTCGGTTTCGGCATTGGCGATGCGCTCCAGGATGGTGACATACTGGCCCAGTTCACATAACTCGGGCTCTTCTCCACTGACTGGATCCACGGCCGGCTGGTTACATGCATTCTGCAGGGGTTGCAGCAGCTGTCTGGTCTCGGCAGGGTTGGTGCCGCCAATATCGATGACGGTCTTGCCACTATAGCCGGGTCCGGAGTAGCAGCCGCCTTCCGGTGGCGTTGTATTACCCTCAGGGTCCTCGTTGCGCGACTTGTCGACCAGGTCGCTGTAGTGCCAGAACATGGTCGTCTCGTAGAGCATGCCGCTGTTGCCGTCAGCAAAGGTCCCCTTCTGGTTGGTGAAATCTGCACCGTCCGAGGTAAATGCCTTGGCGTAGATGCCTGCGCCGGCGACCAGGTCATCCGCATCCTGCAGGTCTGCGCTGGGGTTGATCCCGGCATCCAGCAACTGTACTGTCAGGGCGCCGTTGCGCCAGCGGAAGCCCTTGCCCTCGATGTAGGTGATGTGCAGATTGTCTGCAGGGTACCGCAGGTAATCATCCGGTGGCGTCGGGGGTGCCAGGCCATCGCAGCTTGAGTATCTTACATAGCTGATTTTTTCCGGTTGAGACAAGATGGTGTCGGCTGCTGTCAGGACCTCCTTGTCGGTATAGCAGACAGTATCCCGGTAATCGTGCAGGCCGAGAACGCACTGGGCACGTGTGGGGTGAATGTCCCCGTCGAGAATGGAGCGTTCACCGAAGGCAACGCGCAGTGTCGGTGTGCCGCTGAGCCCCTTGGTCACCGCGTATTCCTCGGAGTATTCCTCCTCGTCCGGGGCATTGTCGCCGCCCGGGCAGGTACTCGGATCCTGCGACAGGATGCCGCTGAGCGTATAGATGAGGCTGTCGCCGTCATCGTCCACCAAATTACCCAGACTGCTAGCACCTGAAACCTGCAGCGCCTGCAGCTTGGAGGTGATCATGTCCTGATATTCCACCACCGGCCAGACCTTGCAACCGATTTGCAACGTCCCTGCAATGGAAAGGTCGGCGTTGGCCAGCACGACGATGAATTGCTTGTCGGGAACCGCATTTATGAAATCCGGGTCGGCACCCAGGGAATTGACCTCGGATTGCAGGACCGGGGTGGCAAGGCCATCTGAGCCATCCGGACCGTTATTGGGATGCATGTTGCCGTCGGCATCCGTGTGCAGGGTATCGTAGGCCCGGTTCAGTTCACCCTCAACCTGCTCGATGCAGCTACCATCGACCGCGATGCCCTTTTGGTTGGGTGTTGAATTATCACAGGTCTCGCCATCCGCCAGCTTGACCAGGGTCGCGACCAGGTTTGCCTTGCCGCGCCGTGGCTCGAGCTGGAACAGGTCGACATAGTTGACACCGTGCATGCCATCGTAATCGTGGATATGCCCGTCAACCGCGCCGCCGAGGCCGTCATTATCCCCGGTGTGCACCATATACCCTTCACTATGTTTGGAAACCTCGTTGGTTGCGATCACACCATCGCTGGGACTGTCGGTTTCCACATCCAGATGACCACCCAGCAAGGGGCCGGGATTCGGAACCGGTATCGCCAGGATGAGGCCGTTGATGTACATCTTGTCAATGCCCTTGTCGAGGCGGGCAAATGCCGGCTGTGCAATGTTGCCGGGGCCGAGGTTCAGGCCAACCGGCGGTTTATCCTCCAGGTCTATTGTACCGTCGCCATCGATATCGACGTCTACAGTATCTCCGGGTACGGTTTTTGAGTCCAATATGCCATCGCCATTGGTGTCGACATCGCCACCGCTGTCGACTTTTACAGTATATTTGGGACTGAGTTTGTCATCACCATTCAGGTTGTAGACGATCGTGCCACCGTCACCCCCGGTAAGGTAATCCAGCGACATCACCCAGCTGTCGCCTTCCAGTGTGCGTTCACCGCAGTTAAGTCCGGTGGGGTTGGTTGTAACAAACTGCAGGCGGCCGGCGCGCAGGAAAGGGGCACCCACGAGGCGCTCGCCGCAGTGCGGCAGTTCCACTTTCCAGCCCTTGCTCAGTGTGCAGTTGGGAGCAGAATACGGACACCTGTAGTAGACCGGGTTTTCTGTGGGTACATAACGGACAGGCTGCTCTGTGTCCGCCTTGATGGTTGCCACGACTGTTTGCGACTGCAGGTCACCACTGACAAAAGGCAGGTTGCTCTTGAGAGTCGTCATGTTGGAAGTATCGACCCAGATACCGTGGACGGCCTGTTTCTTGGTGAAACTGCCGTTCGGAACAGCGCCATCATTCAGGGCGTCATCCATGCTGAGGATGCTGCCGGTACCGAAGTAGACCATGAAGCCGTTTTCGGTCGGGTGCTCACCTATGGACGGGGCATTCGTGATTGGCTGGTCGATACTGCCGTCATAGACCTTTGTGGCAACCGAGTTCTCCGGGGTGAGCTGGTTGATCTCAATCATCCACAAATCGCCCTTGAGGTCGCCTGCGAAGGCCAGTTCGGGCATGTCATCATCGTCCGTGCTCACCATGGCCGGTGCCGACAGGCCGCCGGTCCCCATATTGCCCGTTCCGCCTGTACTGGTTATTTGATAGACGTCAGTATCAGGGTGATCCAGGCTGATCATCATCAATGCCGTGGGATGGCTGGTGTCAGTACTGTAGCCATTGCCGGTGACAATATACCAGTCGGGCGTGGCGTTATCGGTGCCAATAGGCACGATTTGTGGCTTTCCGTAGATGTGGCCGAAGCCATCGGCAGCATCTTTTTCGAACAGGATCTTGCTCGTATCAAAGTCGGGATCAGTCATATCCAGCGCAAACAGCCCGGCAAAGCCGGCGCCGCCACCACCGGTAAGGATGGTGTACCAGTCGCCGTCAATTTGTGCCGAGTGGGCCTGCAGTTCGCCATCGACATAATAGGTGTGCTGGTAGCTCTCGTAACGTGCACCCAGCAGGCTGAGTTTGCCTATGACCATGGAGGGAATGTAGGCGAACACCTCCGAACCGTCATCCTCGTCAAAGACATGTAGCATGCCATCATTGGCACCTGCGGCGATCCGGCCGTCACGGTCTGCGTTATCGGTGGCAAAAGTTGTGTAGCCGTCTACCTTGGTAAGCAGCTCGCGTGGCGGGCCAATGTAAACGGGTGTGTTGGTGATATCACCCAGCACACTGTAACGGGTCCGCAAATATCCTCCATCGTTGACGCGCTCGTTGACCCGTTCGCCACGGATATAGTTCAGTATCGCGCTGGCATAGGGGTTGGTGTTGATACTTGCATCGTCAACTGCCAGGTCCACGGTATCCTGGTCAAGGGCAGCACGCTGGGTGGAACTGAGCGTTGTCCAGAGGAAATCCACCTGTCCGTTGTTATTGGTGAAGATTTCACGGCTCTTCCAGTACGGGTTTGCGGTGCTGGTACTGTCAGCGCCCTTGGCAATGAAGGTTGCTCGTGCCGACCAGCACCCCGATGCCTCACGGCCACACATGCCTGATGTGCCTGAGGCCGGGACGCCTTCCACGGTGGCATCCGTCTGGCGGACACCATCCGCAGTGATCTGGTATTCAATGATGTCGCCCTGCCAGGCACCATTCTCGAACCAGGGCCGGTAGGCAATAGTACCCTTGCCCAGGATATCCGGGTCCTGCAGTACATACTTGCCAAGTATCACCGTCGGCTGGGTGGACGGAATAAAGACTGCTGCTGCATAGAGCAGGGCGCTGAGAACGGCAGCCAGCAGTGCGATGCTTTTTATATGACGGTTCTTTACTTGGATGTGCATGGTGGTTCTCCTGAAGATCAGGGGGTTGGCGGTAGCGGGTCGGTGACCACTACTGACTGTACAATGCGTTTGGCACCTCTGGAGCTGGAACTCTGGGCCGTTACCAGGAACACCTGGACAATGGCGCTTGGCAGCGGTGCGATCTTGCACTCGTAGGTTGTGCATTCCCCTTTCGTGTTATCCAGTCCTGCATCCTCGATCACGTACCGACCGGTACCATCATCTGCCGTGCCATCAGCATCGAGATCGCGGCCAATAGAGACTTCCTGGTTTGCAAAAGCCCAGACCAGGGCCGCAGGGTCAATGGTGCCAATGTCAAAATAATGATCGGTATCATCGGTCTTCAGGAAAGGATTGCTGGTGCCGGTATCTGCGAGATTGCGTATATCATTCTCTCCCCTGACCAGGGTGTATTCGGCATTGTTCAGTGCCGTGGTCTGGAACTGGGTATTGCCTGCCATCAGATTCTCGAGGCGCGACATATTCATGCCAAAGACACCGAGTATTGTCAGTATGAGCAGAAAGATCAGTGCCATAAATAGTGCTGCGCCACGCTGTCGCATGTGGATGTTCCCTGTGTTGTGTACAAGTGATGGCATGAACATGTCTCCAGGCTAGTTATTACGCAGCCTGACAGTTGAAGTGAAAAGCTGTCGACGGTAGCCCCTGTTGGCGGGGTCTGCAGGTGTAAAATTTACATTACCCATGGCATAGGTGTTGTTGTTGGTGTAGCCGGTTTCCGGGCACTCGGCGCGCACCAGTAGCCACACGCGGGCTGCGATGACCTGGCCCCACATTGCATCCGCGGGTGCCGCGGCATCGACATAGGTGTCCACAGAACCATCAGGGGTGGCATCTGTATCCAGTCCGTACTGGACCTGGAAGTTCTCGACGCCGTAGGCGATTTCCTCGGTGGTCAATACCGGGGCCGATGCGCCATTAACCACCCCCAGGCGATACAGCGAAGGAACGAGACCTTCGGCGGGACATTTGCTGTTTTGCGGGGAATCGTGGATGAAATAGGCGCGTGAGACGAGTTCGGAAGTTCTCACAGCAGGGTTGCTGATGGTGTTACTGGCTTCCTCGCTGCCAAGAAAAAGCCGTCCTTCAAACAGGGTGGAGCGAAGATAGTATTGATTTGGCTGGAAAGCGGGTGTGGTAATCCCGCCAACCCGCCAGGGAGCGGCAAAACGCGTGACCAGGATATCACCGGTATGCGTGGCAGTAGTCGGCAGGCAGCCATAGCCGGTGCGGTTGTCATCCTTGCCGAAAATGCGGTGGCTCAGCATGCGTGCCCAGGTGTTGTTACTGCATGTGCCGGTTTCGGTGAGGTGTGCCTGGGTGCCTGTGATTTCCGTAACGTCCGCATTGCCGCCCCAGTAGCCTGCCCGGCGCAGATCCTGTGTGAGGATCTCCATTGCGTAGCGTCCGTTTTCCTGCATGCGTCCAAGGCTTTCCTGAATGGTAAAGCTCTTTTTCGAGCCGAGGAAAATCTGGGCAATGCCGGCGAGCAGGATCAGCGTAATAACCAGCGCCACCATCAGCTCTACAAGGCTGAAACCTTTGCAACCCCTGGATAACCTGTGTGTGCGAAATTGTGTTGGCATAATCATTCCGAGTAAATCAGGCGAAAACAGCGAAAATCAGTGTCGCTGGTCGGTGGGCAATTGAAGGTTGCTGCAACACCACTTGTATCACGACGTGATTCATTCCAGTAAACAGTCACGATATGGGTAAGCTCTGCACAGGATGGTGCCGTACCGGTGTCGCATTGGGTAATGTCGCTCATGCCATTCGGCAGTCTCTGGGTGATGTTGTTTCGCCATTCGACCAGGTCGGTTTCGGCGATAGTTGCAGGTGATGTTGCCGGGGCGTCATCCCGGGCTATGACGTATTCTCCGGCTGCCACACCTGCAGGATTGCTGCGCATGCGGTCCGTGATGTCATAGGTGAATTGCGTGGCCAGGGTGCGCATACTGGCCATCTGGTTGGAGCGCAGTCCGGTAGTCTGCAGTGCTGCAAGTCCCAGCAACCCGATCGACAGTACCAGCAGAGCGATCAGCACCTCAAGCAGGGTAAACCCTGTTTGCCGGCGTCTGCCGTGGATGCTGCAGTGAATCATGTTGGTGTAATTCTTCATGGGCATGCCTGTTTGGTGACGATGGTGTGCCCCTGTAATGTGACCTGGATTCTGCGTGCCTGGTTGTGCTCACAGTTGTCGGATACCAGATTCAGGGCAATTGTTGCTCCGCCATTGGAGGCCATTCCGGTTGGTAAAAACCGCAGACTTGCAGCAGTCGTGTTGATCCTGTTCTTGCCGGATAGCGCCCCATCGGTACGCAGCATGCAGTCCTCGGTATCTTCACATAGCGGTGCCGATGCGCCGACATTGGGGGTGCCGTTGCGGTCAATATCGGAAAAGACAATCCAGCCCTTGTCCCAGTCGCCGTTGCCGGTGCAGGAAGTCTGGTTGGAGCTGGCGCAGATGACTGTATCTGTTCCACGTTTCACGGCCTCACTCCGTGCCAGTTGCAGGGCGGCAACAAGTCCATTCGATTGGGCGACCAGCCGATTGTTTTTCAGAAAATCCTTGAATGAAGGAATACCCATGGCGAGCAACGTCGTGACAATCACGATGCTGATCAGCAACTCGACCAGAGTAAATCCGTTTTCTCTTTTCATATTCATGTTTTACAAACCTCGCTCATCCCTGTCATCCGCTATAAGATAAGCGGCCTAGTTTACCCGATGGGCGGAACCGGTCGGCCTGTTAATACAGCCTTTTATGACCTGTGCTACAGCCGCCGGCCCGGATGGGGTGTTGATGCAGGGGCCCGGTCCCCTGAGTATCGGCTTGCAGCCGTTCATCTTGACTGGTCCTGCTGCGGCAACCCTGTGATTTATGCAAAGAAACGAGTCTATGAAGAATACTGGTGGTACGGATTGTGTCGTGGTCGGTGGCGGGCTGCTGGGCATGTTGACGGCCTATTTTCTGGGTAGAGAGGGCCTTGAAGTCACACTGCTGGAACAGGGGCATGTCTGCCGGGAATCTTCCTGGGCCGGCGGCGGTATCCTCTCACCCCTGGTCCCCTGGGACTATCCTGACGCGGTTTCGAAACTGGTGCAGTGGAGCCAGCAGCACTACCCGGCGCTGGTCAAAGACCTGCGGGAGAACAGCGGCATAGACCCTGAGTGGCAACAATCCGGCCTGCTGATGGCAGGGACTTCCCTGATACCTGCAATCAGGCGCTGGCAGGCGAGGTATCCCTGTCGCATGGAACAGGTCGGTCCTGGCCAGATACAACAAATTGAACCAGGGCTGGCCCCGGTGACGGAGCAGGCCCTGTTGCTGCCGGACGTGGCACAGGTTCGCAATCCCAGGCTGTGCCAGGCGCTGGCTGCATCTCTGCGTGTGCAGGGCACTGCTGTCAATGAGCATGTGCAGGTCGGCGGTTTGCGCACAGCAGCTAATGCAATCACAGGTGTCATGACGGACCGGGGCGAATTTGTCTCGAAGCGTGTCGTGGTTGCGGCGGGAGCATGGAGTGCGACCCTGCTGGGTGACTTAATGCCCGGCCTGCCGGTGAGTCCGGTGCGCGGCCAGATGATCCAGTATGCCGGCAGCCCCGGGATGCTGCGGCATATCGTGCTGGCCAATGGTCGCTACCTGATCCCGCGCCGGGATGGTCTGGTGCTGGCCGGCAGTACCCTTGAATACACAGGGTTTGAAAAGAAAACGACCCGGGAGGCACGGGACTCGCTCGCCGAATTCGCCACGCAGCTATTGCCTGGCCTTGCGGATTGTGAAATCGTCAACCACTGGGCCGGCCTGAGGCCCGGCAAGACAGACGCTATTCCGATTATCGGAGAACACCCTGAAATCAAGGGCTTGTACCTGAATACCGGGCATTTTCGCAATGGTGTCATCCTGGCCCCGGCGTCTGTGCAGCTGCTGCTGGATAGCATGATGGGGCGGGAGAGCTTTACCGGGTACGATGCCTATAGTCCGAAGTGACAGCGAAGTCCGGTTGTGTCTGGAATAGACGTGGCACGGAAACCGGTACTATACTAATGTGCATGGTGAATCAGACTGGCAAACAAGCACTTAGTGGAGACACGGTCGAGGGTCTGTTGCAGGAACATGACATTCTGCCAACCCAGCAGCGTCTCCTCATAGCGCGTGTGCTGCTCGAACGTCAGCAGCATCTCTCGGCAGACCAGGTCATGCAGCTGGTGAATGGCGAAGACCACCTTGTATCCAAGGCGACGGTTTACAATACCCTTGGACTGTTTGCGAAGCATGGACTGATCAGGGAAGTCATTGTTGATCCGGCCAGGGTCTTTTACGACTCCAACACCAGCAGTCACCACCATTTCTACAATGTCGATACCGGTGAATTGACGGATATCGATTCCGGCAGCATGGAAATCACCGAATTGCCTGTCACGCCAGCGGGAACTGTCGCTGCAGGCGTCGACATCATCATCCGGGTTCGGCGTGCGCCAGCAGCCACCGGGGTTGAATAGATAATCTCATCACAACGTTTTATACTCCCCAGCCGCACAAGCCGGAGTAGCTCAGTCGGTAGAGCAGCTCACTCGTAATGAGAAGGTCGGGGGTTCAATTCCTCTCTCCGGCACCATTCACTATAGGAACCGGAAGATTGTAAGCAAACGCGCTGGATCTGCGCGTACCTTTCTTCGCTAATGGCCTGTGACATGGTCGTCCCCGTACTACCTGCAGGATGCTGTTGTGGGTAAGGGGTCGCTGCGTCCCCTGACTTCATCAAGCGGACACGGATGGCATTGTTGGTGTAATTTCCCGTAGTCGTCCTGAATTTTGTAGAGTCTCGGCTCCCCTGGCCATTCTGGACTCGTGCAGCTGACCATTGCCGTGGCGTTCATGCAGCATGATGCACGCGTCGAGGTGGCGCGGTTTTTCCCTGTTCGCTTCAGTTACCCGGCGCAGCCCAACGGCATATTGGAAGTCGATATTGAGCACGCGGGGTTTCACCCGGGACAGAGTTTTAGCAGTTCCAGTGTGGCCCTGAGTTTCAGCAGCAATTCTGTTTCCGGTCTGAATTACGGGGTTGCGCCAGATTATTCACAACAGCCTGAACAGGCGTTCTATCAGAAGTACGCTGCATGGATTTCCGGCGCATCAGCAGGACAGGTGGGTTGCCCTGACTTGAGGTACTGTATTTATATTATCCCCGTGTGACCCGAGAGCATCCACCAACTGGTGGCACGGGATGTGCCGTCAAAATTAGGGCTCATCCACAACGGGGTCGCAGTCAGAAATATTGTCAGCAAACAGTTTTGGTATGCCGTTTGCCATTACCTGTATCTGTCTGCCCTGCGCCTCGAGACGGTCATCGCAGATCGACATGATGGCGGTGGCATCTTCGTTGGTGGAACCGCTCGGATTGAACTCCAGGTTGTTGTTCCAGTTCGAGTTGGTGCGCAGCTTCACGCCGGGCAGAGAGGGTTGCCCGCGCCGCAACAGGACATCGGTGCCACTGTTGTAAACGTTGTTGCTGTAGCTGCCGTCATCGGCAAAGATGATATATCCCGTATCCCAAACATAGGATGTGCCACTGCATGAAGGTGTCCCTGCGGTTGGCATTGCAGACCTGCACATGATCACACGGACATCCCGTTTGGACGCCTCGCTGCGGGCAAAGTGAATATCCGCGACGACCCGGTTTATCTGCGTTGCCAGGCGGTTGTCCTTGATCATGTTGCTGATGCCGGGTACCGCCGTAGAGAGAATGATGGCGATGAGGCCCAGGGTGATGAGAATTTCAGGGAGTGTGAATCCACTGCAGTTTTTATAATGCATCGCGACTTCTGTCCGTTCGGAAAAAAGGTCCAGGTGGCCATGATGGCGCTGGGTACCTTATCGACAACAGGTGCGAGTTACTGAAGTCTGTATTGCGGTATGTATAGAGCGGACTCCCCTGTATTGTCCGGGCCTGTTATTCTCCTGCGAGTTCTTCGAATAACAATGACAAATCAACAGCTTGAACGTTTTTCGTGAGTGTGCCGGTCGATATGAAGTCCACCCCCGTCAGTGCAGTCTCCCTGATGTTTGTCAGGGTGATGCCGCCTGAGGCCTCAAGCTGAGCGCGTGCGCCGACCTGTTGCACTGCCTGTTTCAGCTCGGGTAGCGGGAAATTGTCCAGTAACAACCGCTCGACACCGGCTTCCAGCGCCTCCCGTATTTGTGACTCGTTCTCCACCTCGACTTCTACCGGCATGCCGGGATTTTCGGCACGGGATTGTTGTACGGCCTGCAGGATTGAACCAGCCGCCATGATGTGGTTTTCCTTGATGAGGATGCCGTCATAGAGCCCGGTGCGATGATTGTGGCAGCCGCCGACGCGCACGGCATACTTCTGTGCCAGGCGTAAACCCGGCAGGGTCTTGCGGGTATCAAGAATCCTGACGGGCAGGTCTGCCACGACGTCTGCATAGCGCCGTGCCAGCGTTGCGGTTCCGGAAAGCGTCTGCAGGAAATTCAATGCGGTGCGCTCACCGGTGAGCATGGCCCGCGCAGGGCCCTGCAGGGTGCAGAGGCGGTCTCCTGTGTTGATCTGCGTCCCGTCATGCACATGCCAGTCGACATGAATACGGGTGTCGAGCTCGGCGAATACGGCGTTGAACCATGCCATTCCACACAGCACTGCGGGCTCGCGGCAGATGACACTGGCACGTGCACCCCGGGTTTCCGGAATCAGGTGCGCGGTGATGTCCCCGCTGCCCACATCTTCCACCAGCGCACTGCGTACGGTATGCAGCAGTGGCTCATCAAGGACCTCGAGCAGCATTCAGGTAGAAATTTCCAGCAGTTCGATTTCAAAGATCAGGGTGGCATTGGGCGGAATTACGCCACCGGCCCCCCTCTCGCCATAGGCGAGTTCAGGCGGGATCACGAGCCGGCGAATGCCGCCGATCTGCATGCCCTTCACGCCCTCGTCCCAGCCACGAATGACATAGCTGCAGTCCACGGGGAAGCTGAACGGCTCGTTACGGTCCCGGCTGGAATCGAACTTGGTATTATCTTCCAGCCAGCCGGTGTAATGCACGATGACCGTCTGTCCCCTGCCGGTCACGGTTTCGCCAATGCCTGGCTTTGTGTCTTCGTAGCGGAGTCCGGATTCGGTTACGGTTTCTGTCATGTTCAATTCCTCTGTTGGTGCGATGGGGCATCTGCCTTGCGACGCTGCAGGACGCATGCATTATTCCAGGCTAGCCTTCATGCGCGTCAGTGGGTCGGAAAAATACGCAAGCTGCAGTTTTCTGACCAGTCCGGCCAGCAGCATCAGGCCAAGCAGGTTGGGTACTGCCATGAGGATGTTGGTGATATCAGCGATATTCCAGACCAGTTGCAGGGGCACCGCGGCGCCAACGACCACGAGCACGGTAAATAATACCCGGTAAGGCATCACGGCACGTTCCCCGAACAGGTAATACGCCGAGCGGTCGCCGTAGTAGGACCATGCGATCATGGTGGAATAGGCAAACAGGCTCAGGGATACACCGACCACCCAGGCGCCGGCCTCACCCAGGGAGTCGCTGAAGGCATGGGCGGTCAGTGCTGCCCCCATCAAGGACTCGGTGCTTTCCTGCCAGGCACCGCTGACAATGATGACAAGCCCGGTCATGGTGCAGATCACCAGTGTGTCGATGAACGGTTCCAGCATTGCGACCAGGCCTTCGCGTACCGGCTCATTGGTGCGTGCCGCGGCATGTGCCATCGGCGAGGAGCCGAGCCCGGCTTCGTTGGAGAACAGGCCGCGGGCAACACCCCAGCGGATTGCCTCGCCCACGGCTGCACCGCCGACGGCCCACGGATTCAGTGCGTGCTGAAGGATGGTTGCAATGGCAGCAGGAATGTCGCCGAGATGATTCAGCAGGACCAGCAAGGCGGCAGTGATATAGCCGATTGCCATGAACGGAACAATGGCGCTGGCCACGCGGGCAATGCGCCTGACGCCGCCGATAATGACCAGGCCGACCAGGGTGGCAAGCACACAGCCGGCAAACCACTTGTAATCTTGCAGCTGCGGAAACACGTAACCCAGACCATCCATAACCGAGTTGGCCTGCACCATGTTGCCGATGCCGAAGGAGGCAATCAGGGCGAAGCTGGCGAATGCCGCGGCGGTGCGGCGCATGTTCAGACCGTGCAGCAGGGTGTACATCGGGCCACCGGCAACCTTGCCGTCGGGGGTTACCTGACGAAACCGGAGTGACAGGGTGCACTCGGTAAACTTGGTGGCCATGCCGAGGATGGCCGTGATCCACATCCAGAACAGGGCGCCGGGCCCACCCAGCGAGATTGCCGTTGCCACGCCGGCGATATTCCCGGTCCCGACTGTGGCCGAGAGCGCGGTGGACAGCGCCTGGAAATGCGAGACCTCGCCCGTATCCTGTGGCCGGCTATACCTGCCGGACAATAATGCCACGGCATGCCTGAAGCCGCGTACCTGCACGAGGCCCATGCGCAGGGTCAGGTAGAGGCCGGCACCGAGCAGCAGCAGCAGGGTGAAGGTATTGTTCCACAGCAGGCCGGACAGCTGTCCGGTCCAGGCGGTCAGCTGCGCAAAGAATTCCATAGGTCAGTCATTCCGGATTGCATGTTTGAGCGTCAGTGTATTGCCCTGCTGGCTAAAGTCCAGTTGCCGGAGGAAACTCATGCCGAGCAGTACGGCATCGTCACTGCCGGCCGGGTTGATACTGGCGGCAACAGGCCCCAGCCGCAGGGGGCCCAGCCGCACCTCGTCCAGTGTCGTGCGCCAGGCGGATATCGTTCCGTTCGCCGTCTGGTAGAAGGCACGGCGGCCGCGTTGCAGTCCGATTTTGTCCGCCACGGCCGCTGGAATGGAGACATCGGTCGCGCCGGTATCCAGCATGAATTCGACCGGGTGACCGTTTATCGTCCCGCTGGCGACATAGTGACCATAGCGATTGCGCTGCAGACGCACCTCGGGAACTTCACCCGGGGGTGCTGCTTCAAGCTGGCGATTCGGGTTGCGCTGGGCATCCAGCCGGTCATTGAAGAACCAGGTCAGCAGGACCAGTAGCAATACCCAGGCGGCAATGATCATACCCTTGCCGAGCCGCTGGCCGTGATCCGCGTGTCTGTTTTTCGTTCTCACCGGGCAGCCATTCAGTAGACCAGCCGCAGGCCCGCGAAAATGTGGCGCATGCCGGGCTGGTAAAAATTCCTGAAGCTGGGACGGCGGATAGACGGGCGGGTGTGCAGGCTGCCGCCGCGCAGGGTGTAGTGGCCGTTATCAAACCAGGGCTGCGAGTAACCCGCGTAAGGGAAGGCCCTGAAACCGGCATAGGGATGAAAGGTATTTCTGCACCACTCCCAGGCTCGCCCGGCCTGTTCCAGTTGCTGCAACCGGCAGGCCACTTCCCACTGGTATTCATGTGGCAGACCGGCGTCT
>JASFOC010000001.1:0-23027 GCA_050116715.1 Gammaproteobacteria bacterium | reverse complement strand
AGATTGCCCTGCTCGAACAGGGCTGCCTGAACCGGCCACTCGACATCTGGCTGAAGATCGACACCGGCATGAACCGGCTGGGCTTCACGCCGGCGCATGCTGCAAGCGCGAGGCAGCGGCTTGCCGGGATCACCGGCATCGGGGAGGTGCGTCTGATGACGCATTTTGCCTGTGCCGATGACCTGTCCAGCGACTACACCCGGCTGCAGCTGGGGCGCTTTGGCGAAGTCGCCGCGCAGCTTCCGGGCGAGTGCTCGCTGGCGAACTCCGCTGGCGTGCTCGGCTGGCCGGAATCGCATGCCGACTGGGTACGTCCCGGCGTCATGCTCTACGGCAGTTCTCCACTGCTCGGCAGGCGTGCTGCCGAGCTCGACCTGCGAGCGGTGATGACGCTGACGACGCGGCTCATCGCGGTCAATTCCCGCAGACAGGGCGACCCGGTCGGCTACAGCGGCGACTGGGTGTGTCCCGCCGACACGAACATCGGTGTCGCCGCTATCGGCTATGGCGACGGTTATCCGCGGCATGCACCCAGCGGCATGCCCGTGCTGGTGAACGGCAAGCGCGTACCACTGGCCGGGCGTGTTTCCATGGACATGATCTGCCTGGACCTGGGTACCCAGCCACAGGCGCAGGTGGGTGACGAGGTGATTCTGTGGGGTGATGGACTGCCAGTCGATGAGGTGGCGGCCCTGGCAGACACCATTTCCTACGAGCTGTTTTGCGGTGTCGGGCGTCGGGTGCAATTCGACTATCTCGATTGAGTGCACTTGCCTCGTGGCGTTGCTTGGCAACCGCCTGCTGCCGACTGCGCTTTTTCCTGCAGCTTGATAAAACACGACGATGCGTGGCTTGGATTTATCCGGAGCGGATGTTTGATCACCGCCGTTACAGGCAAAAGCAAGCGGTAATACCTGTCAGGATTTTTGCTGTGACGCAGGGGCGGTATACGGATACAGCAAAAGCGGTCCATGACGGGAGAAGCAGCTCATTCCACAAGGCAGCAGCCGGGTCACAGCGTGGCAATCGTGGTACCTGTTGACGAGGGCTTCCGCAGGTGAAGCGTGCAGGCGCTGGCCAACGCACTGCAGGACATTGACGGCATCATTTCGGCGGAATTTTGTCCCTTGCGCTGTCACCTGCTGCTGGTCAGGTATGACAGGGAATCGTTCAATCCGCTGGAGGTACCCGGCAAGGTCGATGATCAGCATAGGTACGCTGAACAGATCGGTCCCCTGTAAGAAAAGTTGTCCCTGGCTGCGAGTCCCGGCAGCGTTTTGATTGCCACTGTGCCCACGGCGGGGAGCAGCGCCGCCGCCACGGGTGACGCACGGCCGTGAACCGGTTAATCTAGCGGCCCATACCATGGCAAAATCCAGAACAATCTACACTTGCAGCGCCTGTGGTGCACAGGCGGCACAGTGGGCGGGGCAGTGCGGCGACTGCGGCGGCTGGAATACGCTTGCCGAGGTCGTGGCCGCAGTGGCGCCGGTCGCCGGGCGGTTTTCCGGTTACAGCGGCAAGTCGGCCGCAGAGGTGGTTTCCCTGGCTGCCGTGCCGTCGGGCACGGAGATGCGTACCTCGGTCGGGCTGCAGGAACTGGACCGGGTCCTGGGTGGTGGGCTGGTCGCCGGTTCGGTCGTGCTGATCGGCGGCGATCCCGGCATCGGCAAATCGACCCTGCTGTTGCAGGTGCTGGCGACATTGTCGGCGGATCTCGCCACCCTGTATGTTACCGGCGAGGAATCCCCGCAGCAGATTGCCCTGCGGGCCAGGCGACTGGGTATAAGCGGCGATGCCATCAGCCTGTTGTCCGAGACCTCGGTCGAACGCATTATCGCAATCGCTGCCAAGGCACAGCCACGTGTCATGGTGCTGGATTCCATCCAGACACTGTATACCGAAGTGCTGCAGTCCGCGCCAGGGTCGGTGGCGCAGGTGCGCGAGAGTGCAGCGCAACTGGTGCGTTTCGCCAAGCAATCCGGTATCGCCATGTTCCTGGTGGGCCATGTGACCAAGGAAGGCACGCTTGCCGGTCCGCGGGTGCTGGAGCACATGGTGGACACCGTCTTGTACTTCGAGGGCGGCGCCGGAGAGCGCTACCGAATCCTGCGCGCCATCAAGAACCGCTTCGGTGCCGTCAATGAAATCGGCGTGTTTGCCATGAGCGAGGCGGGGCTGAAAGAAGTCCGCAATCCTTCCGCGATCTTTCTGTCCCGCCAGGAGACCGCTGTACCGGGAAGTGTGGTGATGGTGACCTGGGAGGGGACCCGCCCGCTGCTGGTGGAGGTGCAGGCGCTGGTCGACCAGAGCCAGCTGGGGAATCCGCGCCGCGTAGCGCTGGGACTGGAGCAGAACCGGTTGTCGATGCTGCTGGCGGTGTTACACCGACACGGGGGACTGGCACTGGGTGACCAGGACGTGTTCGTCAACGTCGTCGGCGGTGTGCGCGTTACGGAAACCGCTGCGGACCTCGCGGTGCTGCTGGCCGTCATGTCGAGCTTTCGCAACCGGCCGCTGCCGGCTGACCTGATCGTGTTCGCGGAAGTCGGTCTGTCCGGTGAGCTGCGTCCGGTACCGAATGGCCAGGCGCGATTGCACGAGGCCGTCAAGCATGGCTTCCACCAGGCAATTATCCCCGCGGGCAACAAGCCCAGGCGTGCATTCGAGGGGCTCGATGTGGCGGCATTGCCGCGCCTTTCACAGGTGCTGGACCGGATTTCAGAACAGTTCTGACAGCTCGCGCTCCAGCAGGGCGCTGTCCACGAGATTCAGTTTTACCAGCCAGCGAATTTCCTCCCTGCCATGCGCATCCATGCCGGTGAATGCCATGCCGATGCGGTCTTCCTGGATCTGTCGTATCACGGCCTGCAGCACCAGGTCCGCCTTGTTGTGCATATGCAGCGCGAGGGTGACGGGATCCCCTGTCCTGCCTTCCCAGCCGACAGGGTTTGCAACCAGGACACCATTCAGCGACAGGTCGACAAGGTGTGTTTCCCAGGACCGGCCGGTATTGCGGAGCGTTGCCGGCACGTCCAGTGCCACCCGGGTGAAATGCCGCTGCTGTGGTGTCTCCGGTCCGCCGTCCAGCATGCCGCGGTTCGCCCCATCCGGGCTGCTGCAGAATTCAAAGACATTGCTGTCGATCTCGATCGTGTCGGCGTCATTCAGCGGGTACGGGTCATCGCCGATGGGGGTGCGGTTAACGCGCGGAAACTCATTGCCCTCGAGATGTGACAGGTAATAACCGTTGCTGCGGCGGCTGATCATGACCGCGATGCTGCCGGTCTTGCCAAACCGGGTGACTGCGCCGGTCAGGCGAATGACGCGTCCGCGCGACTTGCCGCCCATGACCTTGAGGTAAGCCATCCGCTACCGTCCAGCCAGCCAGGCGTGTGCAGGCTCCGGGACGGTTTCGCGGAACAGCAGTTTACAGTCGTCCAGGTGAATGACATCACCAGCAACCGGGTTACGGCTTGCAGCGTCGGCATCGCTGCGAATGGTGCACTCGGCTCCGGAACCGGTCCACATCCGTGTGCCCGTGAGAAACAGGGCCTTCAGGGTGTCGTTGTCGCGGGTAAGAATGAGCCTTGCCATGGGTATGACTGACTGCAGTCAGTCGTCGTCCCTGTCGAGGTGCAAGGCTGCCGAGTTGATGCAGTAACGCTGGCCGGTGGGGGCGGGGCCATCCTCGAAGACATGCCCGAGGTGTGCACCGCAGTTATCGCACACGACCTCCACGCGCAGCATGCCATGGCTGGCATCGGTTTCCATCCTGATGTTCGCTGTATTCCCGGGACGCATGAAACTGGGCCAGCCGCTGCCGGAGTCGAATTTGTCGCTGGAGTTGAACAGGGGTGCATCGCAACAGATACAACGATAGGTGCCCTTGTCGTGGCAGTCGTGATACTGGCCGGTAAACGGGCGCTCGGTACCCTTGCGGCGGGTGACTGCGTAGGCTTCCGGTGTCAGCAGGGCGCGCCACTCTGCATCGCTCTTCTCGGTCTTGTCAGTCATTTGGCTCCTCCGATCGTTTTCCGGTGTAGATACGCGGTGTATCTGCCTGCAATGTTTGCAGGAATTCCCTGGCTGTGGCAATCCCGATTTCGGCCTCGGCGCGGGCCTGTGGATTGCTGTTGTTCGCGGCCTCGTTCTCGGCCCACTGCAGGAATTCGCTGACTGCCGCGACCTGTTCGTCATGCGGCAGTGAACGCAGGTAATCACTCGGACGGGCCCTGACGCGGTTGCCAGCCACCACCTCCAGGTTAAACAGCAGTTTCATGGCATGGTCTACCTGTCTATCTGTTCGCCCGTTCCTGCAGTGCCGGGTGGATACAGACGGTTTTGATCACGTTGTCGCGGATTTGCATGATATCGACGGGGTGATTGTCCAGCAGCAGGCTGGTGCCTTTTTCCGGGATCATTTCCATGTATTCGATTATCAGTCCGTTGAGCGTCTTGGGTCCGTCCGTGGGCAATGCCATGCCCAGCGTGCTGTTCAGCGCACGGATGTTGATGGAGCCGTCCACGATCCAGGTGCCATCCGCCTGCGGCACGATATCCTCGATGTGCGCTGTCGGGTCCGAGGTAAACTCACCGACGATTTCCTCCAGGATATCTTCCAGCGTCACCAGGCCCTGGATTTCACCGTATTCATCCACGACGAAGCCGATACGCCGGTGTTCCCGCTGGAAGTTCAGCAACTGGCGGTTAAGGGAAGTGTTTTCCGGTATGAAATAGGGCGAGCGCGCGATACGCAGCAGTTCCTCCCGGTCCAGCTTGTTCTGGTGCAGCAGCGGCAGTACGTTGCGCATGTGCAGGAAACCGATGGCATCATTGATGTTTTCCCGGTACAGCGGCAAGCGGGTGTACTGGGCGGTCGCCAGCAGTTTCGAGGTGGCCGCCCAGTCGGCGTCAATATCAATGCCGGTGATCTCGTTGCGTGGCACCATGATGTCCTCGACCGTGACTTTTTCCAGATCCATCAGGTTCAGCAGCATGGACTGATGGCGTTTCGGAATCATGGCGCCGGCCTCGATGACGACAGTGCGCAGCTCCTCGGTCGTGAGCGCATTGGATGCAGCATCTTCCGCCGACACACCCAGCAGTTTCAGCAGGCCGTTGGCAATGATATTCACGACCCACACGAGCGGATACATCAGCTTCAGCAGCGGGGTGTAAACGAACGCGGCGGGAAAGGCGATGCGCTCCGGGTGCAGGGCTGCAAGCGTTTTCGGCGTCACCTCGGCAAACAGCAGGATCACGATGGTCAGGAGCATGCCGGCGGCGAACACCAGCCCCGCGTCGTTGTAGATACGCAGGGTAATCAGCGTCATCAGGATGGAGGCAAGGATGTTGACGAAATTGTTGCCCAGCAGGATGAGCCCGATAAGGCGGTCCTGGCGTTCCAGCAGTCGCCTGGCGCGCACTGCCCCGGGGTGGCCGCGGTCTGCAAGATGCCGCAGTCGGTACCGGTTCAGCGTCATCAGGCCGGTTTCGGAGCCGGAGAAAAAGGCGGAAAGCAGGATGAGCAGAAAGAGTGCTGCAATGAGCAGACTCAGCGGGGTGTCGTCCAAACGGGGACAGCCTCTTGTTGATTAACCAGTGACTAGTGTACGAAAAACCCGCCGCCGTGTCAGTCGGACACCGGCGAGTCAGCGCTTAAGGACCAGTTCCAGTACGAACTTGCTGCCGAAGTAGGCCAGCATCAGGAAGATAAAGCCGCCAATGGTCCAGCGAATGGCGACACGGCCGCGCCAGCCGAAGCGCCAGCGTCCCCACAGCAGGATTCCGAACACAAACCAGGCGATGATCGACAGGATGGTCTTGTGCACCAGGTGCTGGGCAAAGATGTCCTCGAGAAACAGGATGCCCGTGACCAGGGCCAGCGTCAGCAGGGCATAGCCGGCGGCGATCATCTGGAACAGCAATGCTTCCATCACCTGCAGCGGCGGCAGGGCACGGATAAAACCGCCGGGCTGGCGGTTATGCAGGTGACGATCCTGGATCGCCAGCAGGACAGCCTGGATGACGGCCAGGCCGAGGATGCTATAGGCAAGCAGCGACGTCAGGATGTGGGTGTCCAGCTGCCAGGAACTGGATTCGGTCAGCAGGTGCTGTGCCGGGTTGACCAGCAGCAGCAGGATGCTCAGGGCTGCCAGCACGAATACCGGGATACCGAGATTTTCGACCGGCTCGAACAGGGATGCCAGTACCAGCAGCAGCGCGGTGGTGAGCGCAATCAGCGAGGCTGCATAGAAAAACCCCAGGTTGAGTCCGCCAGAGGTCAGGATGGCGGGGTACAGCATGGTGGCATGAATAACAATGGCAGCCAGTCCGATCAGGATGATGTGGCTGCGGTTGCAGCCTGTTTCGATATTTCCTCGCGCCAGCCGCAGGGTCAGCAGGGAACCGGCAAGCAGGTACAGGGTAATGGCGAGTATGCCGGGCAGCAGCGCATTCATGGCGAAATCATCGCATAACTGCGGCAGGCATTGAAGTGCCTTTCCTGAAATGCACGACGCCTGCCCGCCTGCGGGTATTTGCAGTTATAATTGCCGCCTATTTACCGTGGCGAAGCCATTCCGGGAACAGGATACGTAATGTTTGACAATCTTTCCGACCGACTTTCGAAAACCATCAGGAACCTGCGCGGGCAGGGGCGGCTGACTGACACCAATATCAGTGACGCCCTGCGTGATGTGCGTATGGCGCTGCTGGAGGCTGACGTGGCCCTGCCGGTGGTAAAGGACTTCATCGGGCGCGTGCGCGAGCGGGCGGCGGGCCAGGAAGTGCTGAAAAGCCTGACGCCCGGCCAGACACTGGTGAAGGTGGTCAATGATGAACTCATCCACACCATGGGCGAGTCCAATGATGCGCTTGACCTGAGTGTGCAACCGCCCGCCGTGATCCTGATGGCGGGCCTGCAGGGCTCCGGCAAGACCACCAGCAGCGCCAAGCTGGCGCGCATGCTGGCAGAGCGCCAGCGCAAGCGCGTCCTGCTGGTAAGCTGCGATGTGTATCGCCCCGCGGCTATCGACCAGCTGCAGACGCTGGCCAGGGAGGTTGGCGCCGAGTTCTTTCCCAGTACACCCGATCAGCAGCCGGTGCAAATTGCCACCGATGCCGTGGCGCACGCGCGCAGGCAGCATCTCGACGTGGTGATCGTCGACACCGCCGGTCGCCTGCATATCGATGACGCCATGATGGCCGAGATCCAGCAGTTGCATGCGGCCGTCAAGCCGGTCGAGACACTGTTCGTTGTGGACAGCATGACCGGCCAGGATGCCGCAAATACAGCACGCACCTTCAGTGAAGTGCTGCCGCTGACCGGTGTTGTCCTCACCAAGACGGACGGTGATTCCCGTGGTGGTGCGGCGTTGTCGATTCGTGCCATTACCGGCAAGCCAATCAAGTTCATGGGGGTCGGCGAGAAGACCGCTGCACTGGAACCGTTCCACCCGGAGCGTATCGCCTCGCGCATTCTCGGCATGGGCGATGTTCTCAGCCTGGTCGAGGAGGCGGAGCAGAAAGTCGACAAGGAAAAGGTCGCGAGGCTGGCACAGAAGATTTCCGGCGGCAAAAATTTCGACATGAACGACTTCCGCGACCAGCTGGACCAGATGCTGAACATGGGGGGGCTCGCCGGCCTCATGGACAAGCTGCCGGGTGTCGGGCAAATGCCGAAGAATGCCATGCCGGACGACAGCCAGGTGCACCGTATGAAGGCGATCATCAATTCCATGACGCCGCAGGAACGCAGTTTCCCCGCCATCATCAAGGGTTCACGCCGGCGCCGCATCGCGGCCGGGTCCGGCACCCAGGTCCAGGATGTCAATCGCCTGCTGAAGCAGCACCTGCAAATGCAGAAGATGATGAAGAAAATGAAAAAGGGCGGCATGGCGAAAATGCTGCGCGGCCTGAAAGGGGGGGGTGGCCCGCAGGGCCTGCCATTCTGAACGGCTGCAGCCATGCCTCGCTGCCCGGGTGTTCGCCGGGAGAACCGGCGCTGTAAAAGAAAAACGGTGGCTTATGCCACCGTCCAGTTACTGCGCTATTCGGCTATTGTGATGTGTTCTTGTTGTCTCGGTCTAACCGGAAGCCAGCGCACAAGGCTGTTATTAGTATTAAAGTGCCATGAGCTTTATTCTGCTTTGCTGAAGGTGCTACCTCCCCCCCGAATGACTCTTTTTCACGCTCATGCTGTAAGGAGCAATTGCTGTGCCAAAAGAAAAAATCCTATTTGGTAAAATAACTTAGGGGTCATTTGATTGGCGCGCCGGATAGCCGGAAGCGTGCTTAGTAAAAAATGCCGACACACCCGGCCAGTCTAGGTGTGCCGCGCATGGTTGTTAAAGCATATATAAAACATAAAGATATGATGTATTTGTAACGCTGTGGTAGAGCATGAGAATTTTGTAATGAATCTCGACACGAAATTTGCAGTTTTTCATTGGCCATCCCGCCGTTGCGCTGCGAGTGCTTTAATCGCCTGCAGCCCTTCACATTTTCTGTAAATCGCGTAGAATTGCGCGGCTTTTAAGGCGTGTTGCGAATGGCTGGACCAGGCGCGGCATGAATCATTCAAGCTGTACAGGAAACAAGTGCTTATGGTGACTATCAGAATGTCACGGGGTGGAGCGAAAAAACGCCCGTTCTACCACATCGTGGTGACCGACAACCGCAACCGCCGGGACGGCAGCTACATCGAGCGTATCGGCTTTTTCAATCCGATTGCGACAGGTGGTGAAGAACGTCTGCGGATCGACGCCGAGCGTGCAGACTTCTGGAGTGCCCGTGGCGCACAGATCTCCGACCGCGTGGCACAACTGTTGAAGGAAAGCCGGGCGCAGTAGACAACCGGCACGCGCCGGTTTCCCGTGGTACCCAAGGCGATGGCCGCAGAACGCCACAGTCAGGATGCTTTGCTGGTGATGGGGCGTATCCTCGCACCTTACGGTGTCAAGGGCTGGGTCAGGGTGGTCACGTTCACCGAGACCCCGGAGAACCTGCTGGCATATTCGCCCTGGCACCTCATGCTGAACGGGCGCTGGCAGGTGGCCGAGGTGCTGGATGGCCGTGAGCACGGCAAGGGCCTGGTGGTGCACCTTGCGGGTTGCGACGACCGCGATGCCGCCGCCGGGTTCAGCGGGACCGATATCGGTGTGTACCGCAGCCAGTTGCCGGCGCCGGAAGCGGATGAATATTACTGGAGTGACCTGGTTGGTTTGCAGGTGTTCACGCTGCAGGATACGCTGCTGGGTGTCGTGGACCACCTGCTCGAAACCGGTGCCAACGATGTGCTGGTCATTCGCGGGGAACGTGAACACCTTGTCCCGTTTGTCAGGGAACAGGTGATCAAGTCCATCGACCTGGAGACCGGGGTGATACGGGTCGACTGGGATCCGGATTTCTAGGCGGATGCGCATCGATGTTGTCACCCTGTTCCCGGCAATGATCGAGGCACAGGCGCGCTACGGCATACAGGGCCGTGCCATTGACAAGGGGCTGCTGCAGGTGGTGACCTGGAACCCGCGGGATTACAGCCTTGACCGGCACCGCGCGGTAGATGACCGGCCCTACGGCGGGGGGCCGGGAATGGTCATGCAGGTGCAGCCACTGCGTGCTGCGCTGCACGCGGCGCGTGCGGATGACGCTCCGGCGCCGGTGATTTACCTGTCACCGCAGGGTCGCCGCTTCGATCAGGCACGGGCACGCGAACTGGCGGGACAGCAGCGACTGATCCTGCTCGCGGGGCGCTACGAGGGAATTGACGAGCGCGTCATCGATCTCGAGGTGGATGAGGAGCTGTCGATCGGTGACTATGTCCTCAGCGGGGGCGAACTGCCTGCGCTGGTGGTGATGGACGCGCTCACGAGGCTGTTGCCCGGCGCGTTGGGTGATGCGGATTCCGCTGAGCAGGATTCCTTCATGGATGGCCTGCTGGATTATCCGCACTATACGCGCCCGGAAGATATCGACGGGCTGCAGGTGCCCGATGTCCTGGTTGGCGGGCACCATGCGGAGATCCGGCGCTGGCGGCACAAGCAGGCGCTGGGCAGGACCTGGCTGCGGCGTCCCGACCTGCTGGATGCGCTGCAGCTGGACGCAGAGCAGCAGGTTTTAATGAACGAATTTATCAGCGAGTATAAAGCGGGCAATTGAGTGATCAATGGCTCTTGTAAAGTAAACAGAGGATCAGGTCATGAGCAACATAATCGAGCAGCTTGAACAGGAACAGATGAAACAGGACATCCCGGACTTCAGTGCCGGCGATACTGTCGTGGTGCAGGTCAAGGTCAAGGAAGGCAACCGCGAACGCCTGCAGGCATTCGAGGGTGTTGTCATCGCACGACGCAATCGCGGCCTGAACTCGGCGTTCACCGTGCGCAAGATATCCCATGGCGAGGGTGTTGAACGGGTATTCCAGACGCACAGTCCGTCGATCGCGTCCATAGAGGTGAAGCGCAAGGGTGACGTGCGCCGCGCCAAGCTGTATTACCTCCGCGAGCGTTCCGGCAAGTCCGCCCGAATCAAGGAAAAGCTTTCCTGAGACGGCTGGCGCTTCTGCCACTCAACGTGTTCGGGCATCCCGCCAGGGGTGCCCGTTTTTTTTGCCTGCAGGGATGCAGGCACGTCGCGGCGCGCACGACAGCGGGCCTGCAGGCGTTACGCGTTCATGGGTGAACCCGGCAGGGGGAGGCAGGTTGCCGGCGCCCGCGGGCAGGCAGGTCCGGTGCATGGCGGGGCGCGGCGACTTGGCGCAAAATAATCATCCGGAAAATGCTAAGCTTGATGCGGCAAATAGCATGTCAAAGGAAGGGGGCAGATGAACCAGGTTGTATGTGACTATTCAATCGTGCTGGACTCACCGCTGGGCCGTCTGGGTGTTTGCCTGCAGGCCGGGCATGTAACCCGGCTGAATTACCTGCCAAAGACCTGGCGTCTGCGGCCTCCTGCCACGCAGCTGGAGCAAGGCGTCGCCCAGCAACTGCAAGCCTATTTCACGGACTCCCGGTTTCGCTTCGAACTGCCGCTCGAGATGCATGGCACGCCATTCCAGTTGCGGGTCTGGCAGGCGCTGCAATCCATACCTGTCGGCACAACTGTCACCTACGGGCAGCTGGCTGAACGACTCGACAGCGGGGCGCGGGCCGTGGGTAATGCCTGCCGGCGCAACCCGATCGCGATCATCGTCCCCTGTCACCGGGTCACGTCGGCTGCAGGTGTCGGCGGCTACGCGGGCAAGTCCGAGGGGAAACCGCTGGTGCGAAAACAATGGCTGCTGCAGCATGAAGTTCGCGAACCAGGCTTGAAAAGCGCCTGACTCGACCCCATTGCTAGGACTGGTCGGCGGTATGCAGTGTGCCGCCACGGGCTTTTCAGCCCGACATGCGTGCGCGCGGAGGTTGGCGCCGCACCTGTTATTCACCAGAAATCCAGAGGAACAACCGGTATGTCAGTCGATACCCAGAAGGAAACGCTCGAATTCCAGACCGAGGTGAAGCAGTTGCTGCATCTCATGATTCACTCGCTGTATTCAAACAAGGAAATCTTCCTGCGCGAACTGGTCTCGAACAGCTCGGATGCCTGCGACAAGCTGCGCTTCGAGGCGCTGGCCAACGACAAGCTCTACGAGGGTGACACCAGCCTGCGGATTCGAGTGGATTTCGACAAGGATGCCGGCACGATCACGGTTACGGATACCGGCATCGGCATGACCCGCGACGAGGTGGTCGACAATATCGGCACCATCGCCAAATCCGGCACCCGCCAGTTTTTCGAGTCCCTGACCGGTGATCAGGCAGAGGATACGCAGCTGATCGGCCAGTTCGGTGTCGGTTTCTATTCTTCATTCATCGTTGCCGACAGGGTCACCCTGACGACCCGGCGCGCCGGCATGCCGGTTGACCAGGGCGTGAGCTGGTCATCGTCCGGTGACGGCAGCTTTACGCTGGAGACGATTGCAAGGCCGGAGCGCGGCACCACCGTCGTACTGCATCTGCGGGAAGGCGAGGAAGCGTTCCTCGATGCCTACCGGCTGCGCAGCATCATTGCCAAGTATTCAGACCACATCCCGCTGCCGATCGAGATGCACAAGACAGCCGGGGACGAGGGGGAGCAAGCGGAAGAATACGAGGCGGTCAACAAGGCCTCGGCGCTCTGGACCCTGCCGCGCAAGGATATCTCCGAGGATGAGTACAAGGAATTCTACAAGCACGTCGCGCATGACTTCGAAGACCCGATGAAGTGGGTGCACAGTCATGTGGAAGGCGCGCAGTCCTACAAGTCACTGTTCTATATTCCGGCCCGCGCACCATTCGATCTCTACGATCGCGACAGCCGGCATGGTATCAAGCTGTATGTGCGCCGTGTCTTCATTATGGACGACGCCGAGCAATTGATGCCTTATTACCTGCGCTTTGTACGTGGCCTGGTCGATTCCGACGACCTGCCGCTGAACGTGTCGCGCGAGATCCTGCAGCACAACAAACTGATCGACACCATCCGTTCAGCCTCGATCAAGAAGGTCCTTGGCCTGCTGGAAGGTATGGCCGGGGACGAGCCGGAGACCTACGCGACCTTCTGGAAGCAGTTCGGCCGGGTCCTCAAGGAAGGACCCGGCGAGGACTTCGCCAACCGCGAACGCATCGCGAAGCTGCTGCGCTTTGCGTCCACGCACACGGATACCGACGAACAGACAGTCTCCCTGGACGACTATATCGGGCGCATGAAAGAGGGCCAGGAAAAGATCTACTACATTACCGCAGACAGTTTCGCGGCGGCGAAGCACAGCCCGCACCTGCAGATCTTCCGGCGCAAGGGCATCGAGGTGCTGCTGTTGTCGGATCGCGTTGATGAATGGCTGGTGGCCCACCTGAATGAATACGACGGCAAGACGCTGGCTTCTGTCGCCAAGGGCGAGCTGGATCTCGACAAGCTGGCTGACAAGGAAGAACAGGAAGCCGCGAAGCAGGTCGAGGACCAGTATGCCGACCTGGTCAAGCGCATGCAGGAAGTGCTCAAGGATCGCGTCAATGCCGTGCGTGTCAGCCAGCGACTGACGGATTCACCATCCTGCCTGGTGATGGGCGAGCATGACATGGCCGTGCACATGCAGCAGATGCTGCGCCAGGCGGGGCACGAGGTGCCGGTCAGCAAGCCCGACCTGGAAATCAATCCGGCCCATTCCCTGGTGAGCCGGTTGAAGAACGAGGCCGATGAGTCGCGGTTTGCAAGCTGGTCGAACGTGCTGCTGGACCAGGCCATGCTCGCCGAGGGCGGCCAGCTGGATGACCCCGTCGCTTTTGTAAACCGGTTGAACGATCTGCTGCTGGAAATGACCAAGTAGTATAGAGACGCCCGCATCCTGCAGCGCCTCCCTGCGGGTTAACCGGTTGAGAGGTCGCATGGACAAGCCCGTACTGCTGGCCACGGTTTTCACGGACTACATCTGTCCCTTCTGCTACGTGGGCGATGTAAGGCTGGAACGGCTGCGCGAACACTTCGACCTGAAAATCAACTGGTGTTTCCTGGAGATTCACCCGGATACGCCAGCCAGCGGCATGCCGGTGCAGCGGCTCGGCTATGCTGACGCAGTATGGCGGCAGATGATGGATAATCTCCAGGCCATGGGGGCGGCAGAGAATCTCGTCTTCCGGGAACACGATTTCACTACCAACTCCCACCGCGCACTGTTGCTGGCTGAAGCAGCGAAGGAAGCGGGTGCAGATGTGTTCTACCGGTTGCACCGCCGCCTGTTCAGTGGATATTTTACCGAGGGCCTGAATATCGGTGACACTTCGGTATTGCGGGCACTGGCGGCGGACTGCGGTGTGGCTGCAGCCACGGTCGAGCGAGCATGGCAGGCGGCGCACTACGAACAGCAACTGCAGCGCTACCTGGCCGCTGCCCATGAACTCAAGGTGCATGCCACCCCCACGATCTTCTTCGGCAGGGAAAATCGACTCGACGGTGCATTGCCCTACGCGACTTTCCTGCGGGCTGCCCAGGCAGGTCTGGCGGCGCAGCAGGTGGATGCGGCAGTCACAGGGCGGTAGTCAAGCCGGGGGTAATTGCGTGCCTGTTCCCGGGTTCCGGATACTCCCGGCCAACGAGGTTGCCAGCCAGTAATGCAAGGATCGATGATTCAAGCGGACGTATGAAGGAACCCACATCAGACGACAAACAGTCCATGCGTCTCGACAAGTGGCTGTGGGCGGCACGCTTCTTCAAGACACGGAGCCTTGCGACGGCCGCAATCAGCGGTGGCAAGGTGCATGTCAACGGTGATCGCGTCAAGCCGGCGCGCCGGATCGCAACGGGTGATTCCCTGACGCTGCAAAAGGGCCCCTATCGCTTCAGTATCACGGTGGACGGGCTCTCGAACCAGCGGCGGCCTGCAGCAGAGGCGCGGGCCCTGTACACGGAATCCGCGGAAAGCGTGGCGGCTCGCCACAGCCTGCATGACGAACGTCGTCTGCAGGGGCTCGGGGCAAGGCAGCCGGAACGCCGCCCGGACAAGCGCACCCGCCGCCTGATTCACCGGTTCAAGCAGCAACAGTAGGCTTGTTTTACAGGCGTCAGGATTTCTCTATGGCCACGGAATCCACGGAAGAACACGGAAAAACTTCTTCTGGATATTGCAGTCCTCCCGTAAACATCGACGAAATAGCCTGCCGTGACTGTAATATCGCTTGCCGCGGTCGAATCATGCGCTTCTTACCCATTCGGGTGAAGGACACACTGCAGTGAGGCAGGTGGCGGAGTACCCACAGTAGAAGCAGGAGCGGTTGCCGTTGTCGAATGTTTGTGTAATCCGGCAGTTCACAGGTGTGGTTTTTTCCGTGTTCTTCCGTGGATTCCGTGGCCATGATACAAGTCATTCACAGGTTGAAAAACATCAGGCCAGACCATGGATAAACCCGTCACGCCACTGTTGACTGTCGATGTCATTATCGAGATGCAGGACCGTCCCGGTCGACCCATCGTGCTGATCGAACGCAGGTACCCGCCACCCGGCTGGGCACTGCCGGGTGGTTTCGTCGATGTCGGTGAAACCCTGGAGGCCGCCGCGGTGCGCGAGGCAAAAGAGGAAACCTCGCTTGACGTGACACTGCGGTTGCTGCTGGGAAATTATTCCGATCCCGCTCGCGATGCGCGTGGTCATACTGCCAGTGCAGTGTATATTGCATCTGCAAGCGGCGAAGCCCGGGCGGCGGACGATGCCAGACACCTGGCCTTGTTTGACCCGCACGAGTGTCCGCTGCTGGCATTCGACCATGGGCTGATCATCCACGATTACCTTGACTGGAAGCAAAGCGGACGGGTTGCCCCGCTGCGCTAGCGTGGCAATGGCAACTATTGCCTCAGTCAGGCAGGTCGAAGGGTGTCGTTCCTGCGCGAGCAGGCAGTGAGCCGGGCGTGCCTGCCTTATGCCGTTCCCGGGGGCTGGACGCGACCGCCGCGCTAGTCTGGCAGACGGTGTACCTCGACAACGGTATGGACGATGCCAAGGTCGTCTGGAATAAGTGCCTTGTAGTGTTCGGGCGACTTCGGTGTCCCGCTCACAACAGTCAGTGAGGCTGAATAGATTCCCGGCCCGATAGACCAGATGTGCAGGTCGGCGATGTGATTGTCATCGACGCGCTCGATCGCGGTGCGGGTTCGTTCCAGTATGCTGTCCGGTGCCTGATGGTCCAGCAGTATGCTGCTGGTGTCATGAATCAGTCCCAGTGACCAGCGTGCCACCAGAATGGAACCGACAACCCCCATTAACGGGTCCATCCAGTTCAGCCCCAGGTACTTTCCCGCCAGCAGGGCGAAGATCGCCAGCAGCGAGGTCAGCGCATCCGCCAGCACGTGAAGATAGGCAGCGCGGAGGTTGTGGTCCGTATGTCCGTGGCCATGCGGGTGCGGCTGGGCGTGGCCATGATCGTGGTCATGGTCATGATGCTGATCCCCCAGCATCAGCATGCTGACGCCGTTGACGATCAGTCCCAGTATCGCCACGAAGATTGCCTGGTTGAAGGCGATTGAGACGGGGTTGAAGAGGCGACTGACGCTTTCGTATGCCATCAGCAGCGCAAACAGGGCGAGCAGCACGGCACTGGTATAGCCGGCGAAGGCGTTGACCTTGCCGGTCCCGAAGCTGAAGCGTTCATCCGCGGCACGGCGCCGGGTGTAGATATAGGCAATGGTCGTGATGCCGAGGGCAGCCGTATGCGAGCCCATGTGCAAGCCATCCGCCAGCAGTGCCATGGAGCCGTAGGCCAGACCGGTAGTGATCTCGATCACCATCATGGTCGCGGTGATTATTATCACCCAGAGGGTGCGGCGCTCGCCGTGTCGGATCTTGTCCTGGCCGAAGATATGGTCGTGCTGCCAGTGATGCTTGGACTTGGGAGTCATATGGCCTGCAATTATATATCAGCACTTGCGCACGGAGGGATGTCAATTACGCCGCAGGTCATTGGAAAGGGCAATCGGCGTAGGGTATCGCAGCACCACCAGGTAGGTGGAGGCGAAGAAGGTCAGCAGGGTCGCCAGCTGGATGAGATAGCTGGCCTGGATGCCGATGACCCCCTGTTCCAGGGCGAGTACCGAAATCAGCAGCGAGAACTCACTCAGCTGCCCGAGGCGTACACCGACCTCGGTGGCGCGCTTGTCGGTCTCGCCGGATCGCTCCAGCAGCCATCTGAACACCGGCGGCTTGCCAGCGACTGACAGAAATGCAAACAGCATCGCGGGCAGCAACAGACTTCCCAGCATGCTCAAATCGAAACCAGCCCCCAGGGAAAAGAAAAACATCACCAGGAAGAAATCGCGCAACGGCTTCAGGTTCTCGGACATGTACAGGGAGATCGGGCTGGAAGCCAGGGTCACACCACCGACAAAGGCACCGATCTCGTGCGAAACGCCAAGTGCTGCAGCCGCCTCGGCCATGCCCAGGCACCAGCCGATAGCCAGCAGAAAGATATATTCACGGAAGGTGTCGAATTTTTGCAACAGCCGCAGCAGTACCATGCGTACGAACAACAACGCAGCAACGATCAGCAGCGGCAGTGCCAGCAGCAGTTTCACGAACTCAGTGATGCTCTGGCCCTGGGTCATGCTGCCTTCAACTATCAGCAGCAGCAGAATGGCAATGAAGTCCTGCAGCAGCAGAATGCTGATGATGATGTCGCCGGTGCGCTGGTGGTGTAGCACGGTTGTGGGCAACAGCTTCAGGCCGATGATGGTGCTGGAAAAGATCATGACGGCGCCGATCAGCAGCGCTTCCCGGAATGAGTAGCCGAACAACACGGCGAGCAAGGTTCCGCAGCACCAGAAAACCAGGCTGCTTGCCAGCGTGACAACGATGGTTTTGCGCATGAGCAGCAGAAACTCGCGCGGATTGAGTTCCAGGCCCATGAGAAACAGCAGGAACATGATGCCGATATGCGCGATATCGCCGATCAGCTCAGGGTCGTTGACCAGCCCCAGGACGGAAGGGCCCAGCAGAACACCGAGCACGATATAGACGACCAGCAGTGCCTGGCGCGCAAACAGGGCAACCGTGGCAAGCACGGCGGCCCCGGTAAAGATCAGGAAGATGGTGAAAACGATGTCCTGATGCATCCGTGAATTATCTCTCCAGAATATCGAATGGTTGGTGGCATTCGTTACCCAGCATAGAAGCCGCGGTGCAGAAAATATACTGCAGTCAATCGGGATGCAGGCTGTGGCTGGCGGGGGGCAAGCAGTTGCTTGAGTGGCATCATGCAGTGAACGTGGCTGTCAGAACGGCCAGATCAGCGGCACCAGTGCTATGGTGACCAGGCCCACCAGCAGAGTCAGGGGGACACCGATGCGTACGAAATCCACAAAGCGGTAACCCCCGGCGTTGTATACCATCAGGTTCGTCTGGTAGCCGATCGGGGTCGCGAAGCTGGCCGAGGCGGCCACCATGATGGTGATGGCGAACGGCACGATGTCCACATCCATGTGCTGGGCCGCTGACAGCGCTATCGGAAAGGCGAGTACTGCCGCCACATTGTTGGTGGCAATGGCCGTCAGTAAGGCGGTGGCGATAAACACCAGCACCAGTGTTGCCCCGGAATTGCCTCCCGCCAGGCCGATAATGCCGTCGGCCAGCACCCCGGCTGCGCCGCTCTTTTGCAGTGCCGCACCGACGCCGAACGAGGTGGCGATGACCACGAGCACCTGCCAGTCCGGCGCCTGGCGCGCCACCCGGCCACTGGTGCAACCTGTCAGGATCATCATGCCGGCCGCCACCAGGGCGGCCTCCAGCATGCTCAGCAGCCCGCTGGCAGCCAGCGCAACCATGGCGCCGATGATCACCAGCGCAACCGGTGCACCCTTGTGATTGGGCGGGTGGAATCCACCGACCTCGCTCACCAGCAGAAAGTCCCGTGTTCTTCCCTGGCGGTAGCTGAAGTCGGGGCGTGCCTCAAGCAACAGGGTGTCACCCGGACGCAGTACCATGTCACCAATCTTGCCGTGCAGGCGTACGCCGTTGCGTGCCAGGGCGATGATCACGGCCTGGTACTGGGTGCGGAAGCGGCCCTCGCGGACACTCTTGCCGACCAGCGGGCAGGTGTCTGACAGGACGGCTTCAAAAAAACTGCGGTCCTTGCGGGCGCCGTCCAGTTTCAGCACCTGGTCGGTTGCGGGAACGAGACCGCGAATGCGGTGCAGGTCGACTACGGATTCAATCGCGCCGACGAAGATGAGCCGGTCTTTGGCCTGCAGGCGTTCATGTGGTTCTACCGCCGGCAGGATGACCCCGTCGCGTTCGATCTCGGCGAGGAACAGCCCCGGCAAGGCGCGCAGTCCCGCGCTCTCGATGCTGCTGCCTTCGAGTGTGCTGCCTTTTTCCACCATCATTTCCGCCATGTACTCGCGCATGTTTTCGCCATGCGCCAGCGGCTCGGTGCGTGCCGGGAGCAGCCGCTTGCTTAGCAGGAACACAAATAACAGTACACAAGCGGCGACAGGCAGGCCGATCCAGGCCAGGTCGAACATCTGCAGTCCGGGTGAACCCGTCTGTTCCACCAGCATCCCGTTGACCACCAGGTTGGTACTGGTACCGATCAGGGTGCAGGTGCCGCCAGCGATACTGGCATAACTCAAGGGGATCAGCAGCTTCGACAGGTCCAGGCTGTTGCGTCGTGCCCATTCCTTGACTGCCGGAACGAATACGGCAACCACCGGCGTGTTGTTGAGAAAGGCGCTCAGGGCGGCGGCCGGCATCATCAGGCGTGCCTGTGCCTCGAAGCGATTCCGTGGTCGCCCCAGGATGTGCTGCACGATCCAGCCAATGGCGCCGGTTTCGGTGAGACCGCTGACGACGACATAGAGCACCGCCACGGTCAGCATGCCCTGGTTGGCGAATCCGGCCAGGGCCTCTTCGGGCAGGAGGACACCGGATACCAGCAACAGGGTGAGTCCGGCCGACATGATGATATCAGTCGAAATCCGGGTGAATGCCATCATGGCGAAACAACCCGCCACCACGCCCAGGGTCAGCCAGGCTTCCCAGCCCATGGGTTACCTCAAACAAGCGGAGAAATTCATGACGCGTATGAAACACTTATTCCCGTGCTGTTTCAATGGATAACTGCCATGACGGGCAGGCAGGGCTCCCTGCCGGCATCAGTGTCGTGCAGCAAGCCGGGTAATGCTATATTCCCGGCATCGACTGGTCTGGAGAAGGGCGTGGATATTCACCTGACACCCAATGAGGCACGCGTGATCGGGTGCCTGCTTGAAAAACAGCGCATCACGCCCGAGCATTATCCGCTCTCGCTGAATGCGCTGACTAACGCCTGCAACCAGAAAAGCAGCCGCGACCCGGTGATGGCGCTTGACGAGGCCAGCGTGCAGGACACCATCGATTCCCTGATGAAGCGCCATTATGTTACCGACAAGAGCGGTTTCGGCAGCCGGGTCAGCAAGTACCAGCATCGCTTTTGCAATACCGAGTTCGGCACCCTGAAATTTTCCGACCAGGAAACCGGGATCATCTGTGTGCTGCTGTTGCGCGGCCCCCAGACACCGGGAGAGTTGCGCACCCGTACCGAGCGGTTGTGCAAATTCCAGGATGTGCACGAGGTTGAGGCGACGCTGGACCGCCTCATGCAACGCGACGACGGCCCGTTCGTGGCAAAGCTGCCCCGTGAACCGGGAAAACGCGAATCCCGCTTTGCACACCTGTTTTGCGGTGAACCGGAATTACAGGAATTTGCCGCGCCTGTCGTTGCGGAGGCAGCCGGCGCTGTTGCAGGGGCCGGGCGCATCGAACAGCTTGAACAGCAGGTGAATCACCTGCAGGGTGAAGTGGCAGAGCTGAAGTCGCGGCTTGACAGGTTGTCAGCGGATCGGGATTCGGGTCACTGATCAATTCATCAGCAGTCGTCATTTGCGAGTTGATCAGACAATACCCGGGACGGGCCTGATCAAGTCATTATCCGCCATTGCGGCGAAGGCCGTAGATCCGGTAAACCCCTGTTTTTGATGCGCTGGATTCCGGCTCTACGCTGAGCTCCGGCCGGAATGACGATTTAATCAGATGCCTCCTAAGTATTTTCCCGTATTTATCTGCGTCTGTGTCCGTAGTATTTTTTACATGTAGCCGGTAATGAGAAAATATTCTGGCTGCAATAACTAAAACAACGTGTTCGGAGAGCTTCCACCATGTTTAACTGCCCTCACTGTGAAAAACCCGGTGTCTCGCCGCTGCGCAAGGCAATTATGAGCCCCGGTATACAGGCAACTTGCAAGTCCTGTAGCGGGTTGTCAGGTATACGCTATTCGTCCTGGTTGATTGCCATGATTCCCGGCTCGGTTTTCATGATTGCAGCGCTGTTTGTGGCATCAGATCCAGTAGAATGGACGCTCAATATCATCGGGATTATTCTGATGATCGTCATTCCATGTCTGTTTGCACCGTTGCACAGGGAGTGAAGCTTTCCCCAAGTCCCTTGTGATTGTGCAGTACCTACCGGGAGGCATGCCTGAACAGGTATCTGAAGCGGAGGGATTATCCGCCGGCAATCCGTTCTTGTTCCCGGAAGCGGTTATCCCAGAGTGAGGATTACAGACCAGGGCGACAGGCTGCGATTACGGCGGTCGACCGGGTATTTCCCGAACGGGTAGCAACCCTGTCGGACATGTTGCTGCTTGCCGTTGCAGGCAGCCACGCCAGGAGAGGCGGTTCGATGTCCGCCAGGGCGTAAACGTGCAAGTCTGGTCTGTCGTGAGCCGCGAAGTTCGGCTGACAACGGCTTCTGACCGATACTCGCCAATCAGCAGCAGTACCAACACCAATTCAGGCAGTGCAATGGATGGCGGGATTGCTGCTCGTAAACGGTCATTCTAGCTGAACCCGCCGGCAACAATTCCCTGCGCATGCCGCACCCGGTTGCAGACAGTGGCGCCCGGATGACAGATCAGGGATGATCGGGATGTTTTCCGGGATGTAAGGATTCTGTGGTGCTACGACGCGTACTGGCTGCTCTCCTCGCGCTTCAGGGAACGGTTGCGATGTCTCGGGACCTGCCGCTGTGGGAGGTTGGTGTTGGCATTTTCCCGTCCACGTTCCCCGCCTACCGGGGGTCGGACCAACAGCAGTATTACCTGCTGCCGTTTCCTTACCTTGTTTATCGCGGTGATTACCTGAGGATGGACAGAGAGGGACTGCGGGCACGGTTATTCAATACGGAACGCGTGCAGCTCAATATCAGCCTGAATGCCTCGGCACCGGCGCGCAGTGAGGATAGCAACGCCAGAGCGGGCATGCCTGACCTCGATCCGACGGTTGAGATAGGCCCCTCGCTGAATATCCTGCTTGCCGAATTTGCAGACAAGCACAGCCTTAAACTAAGGCTACCTGTTCGGTCTGTTATCGCAACGGACCTGGGCAGTACCGAACAGGCTGGCTGGATTTTCAACCCGCACCTGAAACTGGAAAGCGAGGACGTGTTCGGCGGCTGGGATGCAGGCCTGAGCCTGGGGCCACTGTTTGGCAATGGGAAGTACCATGCCTACTATTACAGTGTGGACCCGCAGTATGCAACGGCAACACGGCCCGCCTATCGTGCTTCCGGAGGTTACAGCGGCACCCTGCTGCTGGCCAGCCTGAGCCGTCGCCTCGAGCGTATCTGGATGGGGGGATTTATACGCTACGACAACCTGTCAGGTGCGCAATTCGAGGACAGCCCGCTGTTTGAAACAGACCATTCGCTCATGGCAGGTTTCGCGATCGCCTGGATATTCAGGCAATCTTCCCGGACATTGTCCGAATAGCCGGGGTGCTGTTCAATCCTGTCCGGGCTGAACGGGGATGCCGGTTGCGGTTCCTGGTGACAGGCAAAAAAGAACCCCGCCGTGGCGGGGTTCCTTGTACCGGGTTTAACCGATGAGGTCCTGCTCAGGCGGTGGTAACGTTCGCCGCCTGCAGGCCCTTGGGGCCTTTCTCAATATCGTAGTTAACGGTTTGACCTTCGGCCAGGGTTTTGAAGCCCGAGCCCTGGATTGCGTTGAAATGTACGAATACATCATCACCGCCGTTGTCCTGGGAGATGAAACCAAAACCCTTGGATTCGTTAAACCACTTTACTGTACCTGTAGCCATATCACTTTTTACCTTAATAATTGAACAAATTGCGTGTTGCGTACAGGTAATGAAACGTGGAATTCAGGGGGTGTCACAGAGGAAACAACCAAAACAACCAATAACAATATCTGTAGCTGCGGACACTATAGGTCAGTTACTCCATAAAAGCCAGAGATATATTCTATTTCTCAGTAAGATATATGGAGAACTTTCTAGAGAATGTGGCGCTTGCCGGGAGGCCGGGCCAGATTCCGGAGGGCTGTAGAATCGACCTGTCATCCAAGCTGCGGAATTCTGTTCCGGGTTACCTGTCTCCAGCAAGTGCACCGACAGACGTTGCTTGTGCCCAGCGGGGTACCTGTGCCCAGAGAGTACTGCTGCCAGGCACAGCCAGTGGGTGTGGTGGCTC